>CAZZEB010000033.1:0-8709 GCA_964652495.1 uncultured Gammaproteobacteria bacterium | reverse complement strand
ATTAGGATGAGTTATATAATCTAATTTCTAACTTAATTGTTGACTTATGTCTAATTTTTAGTTATCTTACATGAACATTAGATTTAATTATCGGATAAATAAGAAATGCCAAAAACTAAAAAAGTTACAACTAAAAAAGAAACAGTTCCAGTAAAAAAAGAACGAGTTACTAAACCAGCTGTTGTTAAAGAAACTAGAGTTACTAAAGCTGCATCTACACGAAAACCAAAAGCTGTTGTTATTGAAGAAAATGTAATTGAAACTGAAATGCCTACAACTTCTACTACACGAAGACCAGTTAATGTTCGAAGACTAATTGTTATTGCGATTATTATGGCAGTTTTAATCGGTATAATTATTGCTGTTTATAAATATTTAGTAATCGCATGGGTTGATTCAAAACCAATTACTCGAATGTCTTATTACCAACAATTAGAAGGTAAATATGGTGAAGAAATTAAAGATCAATTAATCACTGAATCATTAATTGAGAGTGAAGCAAAAAGACGAAATGTTGTAGTCGGTGCTGAAGAAGTTGATGCAGAATTAAAGAAAGTTGAAGATCAACAAGGTGGTGCTGATAAGTTAGCTCAAATTTTACAAATCCAAGGGATCTCAATGGAAGAAGTTCGAAAACAACTTCAATATCAATTATTAATCAAGAAGATGTTTGGACAAAACGTGACTGTTTCAGATGAAGAATTAAATGCATATTTAGATTCAAATAAAGATCGTTTCCCAGAAATGACAGATGCAATTAAAACTGAAGTTAGAGAGCAATTGAAGTTACAAAAAATTAGCCAAGATTTTTCTACTTGGTTGAACGAAGCTAAATCTAGCGATCGAATTGTTCGACTCTAAATCACTCACTTTTTAAAATTGTTTTCACTACTGTTCGGTGACTATAATTTTGATTTTCATTATTAAATTTACCTGCACAGGTGATTAAATTTAATCGGGTTTCATCATCTGCAGCAAAAATTTCATTTAGAGGAAAGTCATTTGTAGAATATGTTTTAATTTCGGTAACTAAGTAAGTATATTTTTGTTGATATTGATCAATAATTGTAATTTCATCATTAGTTTTTAAATCTTTTAAATCATAAAAAACAGCTGGTTCTCCATTCGCTCTATCTAAATGACCTGCTAAGACGGCCGATCCCTTTTGTCCTGGTTTATAGCCAAGGTTGTACCAACCTACTTGATCGGCATCTTTGGGTACATCCATATTTCCCTTTTCATCTAATCCGACAGATTCGATTGAAGTATCAATTGAAAGTTTAGGAATGACTAATTTTATTGGTTGGCCAACCATTATCGATGGTGTGTATTCTGGGAGGTTAGTTGAATCTACTTTGGTGACTGCTGAAGATAACGTTGAACGTGATGTTGTATAGATATTAAATATTGTTAATAAGAAAACGATAAGTAAACTGTAGAGAATTAATTTCATAAGATAATGAATACGCCTGGAATTCCAGGCGTATTCGCTGAATTTCTATTTGGCCATTCCAGTAGCAGGGGCTCCGCTAGGAACCATTACTGATGGGGTAGGACTTGGTATAGCGCTAGGGGATGGACTGGTGGTTTGTGCCAGTGCAACTCCTGCTGTAGCCATCATCAATAATGCCAATGACATTAGTCCAATAATTGTGGCTTTAATCATAAATACCTCCTTTCTCTATAAAATAATTCTAAAAAGCTGCTGTCAGAGTCAGTTGAGAGGAAAGTAAGAAATAGGTAGGACCGTTATTTAAAAAAATGGTAGAATAGACTAATGCTTAAACCGGATAAAAAATGGCTAGCAGCGATTGGGATTGTTTTATTTATTAGCTTTGTTTTCTTCTCTTATTTAGTTGCTAAAGAATTATTTAGTCAACTGGATTTTGATACAACTGTCAAAATTCAAGATCGTTTAACCCGAGGTGTCGATTTTCCTTTCTCACTTATTTCGGTAATTGGGTCTTTAGAGATAAGTTTAGCTATTTGGATGTTAACAACAGGGTATTTCTTTGTTAGAAGATTTTGGTTAGCTGGTATTGCAATGTTTTCTTTACCGGCTGGTCTATTATTAGAGTTGTTTGGTAAGACATTTTTATTGCACCCAGCACCGCCTCATATGTTTTATAGAGGTGTGATCGATTATCAATTTCCAAGTCACTTTGTTCACACACAGTATTCATATCCGTCGGGACATACTACTAGACTAGTGTTTTTACTAGTTTTATTAATGGTATATTTATATTTACGACGATCAGGAATTCATTCTTTATTTATTTATTTAATTATATTGATAGCCATTATATCGGTCGGTGTATCAAGGGTTTATTTAGGAGAACACTGGACTACTGATGTCATCGGTGGAGGCCTATTGGGTGCGGCTTTAGCTGTTCTTACAGGATTATTTATCCCAATTAAGAATCAAAAGGCTACTATTTTAGAAGAAGAGAAAAAAGATCTTTAATTATCTTTTAACAAATAGAACAGCATTCGGAATTCCCCGTCCTGGTCCATATTTATATCCACCTGACCAAAGAGCAGTTGATCCACCGCTATCCAGATTTAGAGCATCTTTTAGCCCTAGGGCTTGAAGAACTAAAGCTGCTTCAGCAACTGTAGCATTAGATACTACCCCGATATAAACTTTGGACCCATTAGCGCCGATGAAACTGCGTGGACCTTTACTGCCTTGTTTCGGATCATCGCTGCCACTAAAGTTAACATTTCCTCCAGTTAATAGTAGTGGATAATTAGCTATAACCCCGTCAACACTTGTATCACGACCCCAATCCTTACTATTACCTAAAAAGCGAGCTGAGCCTGATGAAAATACAGCGACTGGAACTACGCTATGAACATTATTATCAGAGTTAAAATATTTTTTATTTTTATTCATGACTAAAGTGTCAAAAGAGTTGGTTTTACCAGCACAGCTGGGATAAGAGGCTGGGCAGAAATAGGAGCCATTAATTCCGGCATAAGCACCACTTCGGCTGACGTAATCAGCTAAGTTAAGAACCGGACATTCGTTACCACAATCATTATCTGAAGCTGTATCGATTATGACTTTGGTAGTAGTCAAATCAGCGGCGATTAAATCTACTAAATACTCGCCGATAGAGATCTGAACTTTTTGTCGACTATATCCGCTACCTGGAGGAGTATTACTTTGAGCTACATTAGCCGGAATCGCAAAACTGGCTTGGATTTTTTTATTTTCATCGTCAATCGTTTTATTTAAGGTGACGAGATTGGCCGAAGCAGAAGCATAGTTCTTATTAGCTAGTTGAGTTAGGATGGTGCTGAGTTGGTCGTCTAATTTTGATACTTTTCCTCCCGCTGCTCGGAAATCGACTAACTTTTCATATGCTTTAACTGCTAATAAGTAATTATCATGAATGTTTTTAGCTTCTTTTTGCAGATCTTGATTAATTTTTATCTGATCTTGGCTGGCTAATTCTTGATATTGCTCGTTTAATTTATCTAATTGAACTCTTAAAGCAGTATTACTGGCATCTTTAGCTCGAATTTCTTCATTATGAAATTGATTGTTTATATATTGGTGGTAATAGTAGGCTCCACCGATGGTTAAGCTAATAGCTATGACAATTAGCGTCAAATGATGGGTCAGAATTTTCAGGATCATAGCAGCTAATAAATTGTACTTAATTAATTTAGAAACGACAATCTTAGAAAATTCTTACTGATTATTAACTTTAAAATAAACTCGGGAGACTAATATTAAATACGAAAGGAGGTAAAGATGACTAATCGGGAAAGGACACAATTGATCGAAAGCGATTTAATTGAAGACGATACTCTAGATTTAGACGAAGAATATCATCATGAAATTAGACCGAGCTATCGTGAAGTTGAACAATATGCAGTTAAGACTACAGGTAACGTGGGTAAAGATGTGCCTGATCTAAAGTCTGAACTGGTTAATAATGATTTGTAATTAGGTATGTTATTCTAGATGAATGACTGGCCGAACACATGATTTAATGGCGTTTACAGCCTTAAATTTTACGATTGTAAATTTCGGGGTGCCTCAAATGACTTTAGCTACGGCGACTGTGGCTTTAGCTGCTAATTTTATTGGTGGTTTAACTCCTGATATCGATCAACCTACTGCTGATTTATGGAATAGATTGCCCGCTGGTTCAATTATTGGTCGGTTAATTTGTCCTATTTTAGGCGGTCACCGCTTTATTTCTCATTCTTTCTTAGGAATAGCTGTTTTTGCGATTGGATTACATTATTTATTAGGAGTAGTGGGTAAAGTTTTATTGGTAGATATGAATATTGTTTGGTGGTCATTTATGATCGGTTATGTATCTCATTTACTGATTGATACTGTGACTAGGGATGGTGTGCCGTGGTTATTTCCAATCCCAGTGAAGTTTGGTTTTCCACCTTTTAAGATTATTCGAATTAAAACCGGGAGAATGTTCGAGAAATCACTGATTTTTCCAGCCTTAATGATTCTTAACGGATATTGGATTTATCAAAATTATGATTATTATTTAT
This sequence comes from uncultured Gammaproteobacteria bacterium, assembly GCA_964652495.1. Classification (GTDB taxonomy): domain Bacteria; phylum Patescibacteriota; class Microgenomatia; order Daviesbacterales; family UBA10151; genus CAYTXH01. The sequence continues at coordinate 4,179 of CAZZEB010000033.1, read as the reverse complement.
CAGTAATCCGTTCATTATTTTAATTATTTGACAAATATCTATTGTAAGATCTACACTAAATGTGATTCCGGATGGTCTATTAAATACAGTAAATTCTAGACCTACTGTAAGAGATAGATTATGTGTCTAGACATTGTGTTACTTGATTAGCAAAAACTGATCAAGTTTGGTCTTTGTTCTAATAATAATGCCCGCATCGCGGGCATTATTATTGCCTAAAAATCCTTAAAAACAACTTCTTTGAGCCTGTGATTTGATTTATAATCCAATCTAAAACATAGCTAATTCCTAAAAATAGCCACAAATAGATGAAAGTTGCAATTGATGCTGGAATAAATCGATATAAGAATTCATAACGGGCTAATATTGGCCAATGTAAAAGAAATATTTCATATGAATATTTGCCGAGCCATTCCCAAAGTTTAATTTGTAGAGGAATTAACCAGAACAGAATTAATAACAAAGCCATTTGAATCAGACTGGTTTGTTGTTCAAGAGCTGGAGTTGTTCCAACATTGGAGTAAATAGCTTGGTAATGAAAGATAATACTGATTATTAAGATTACAATAAATCGTAAAATTAGTTGTATATAACGAGTTGTTTTGTTCCAAAGATGTAATGAGAAGATAAAGAACTTTTGAATGTAACTATTCATTATTAGGATCGCTGTGCTAACTCCGAGTGGAAAGGCTAAGTAATGCTTTAAATATAAATCGAGATTTTTGAAATCATCAGGTGGTGTTTGTTGTAGTAACCATCTAGCTCCAAAAATAATAATAAACGGATAAATCCATGGTAAACGTTTCCAGAATAGCCAGGGAAAAGTAACGTAATAAATCAAAATAAGACTAAAAAACCACAATGGTGAGTTAATATTGGTAAATAAATTGGCGGTGGGGAAATAGCCAAGAAAGCTATCGATAAGAGTTTTTGATGGATAACTGAGTTTTAATAGCCAGAAATCTAAGAATAAAAATATAATAAGACTGATCCACATTGGAAGATATAATTTAGTCAGTCGCTTATGATAGAACTGGAGAGGGGATAGAGGTTTTTTAAGTCCAGAGATAGCTAATCCATAGCCAGATAAAAATAAAAATAGATTGACACCAACTCCGGCAAAAAATGAGATTGGTTGGAGGAATTGATGTTGGTTAATTAAAAAATAACCAATATGAGAAAAAACTACTGCTTGAATAGCCCAGCCTTTCAGCTGATTAGTTAGCTTCGGATCTAACGGATTAAATTTTGGTCGATATCTGGTAGTTGCTAAAGTAACTATGGCTAAGAAGCCAAAGAACCACCAGGATTGTATAACCGGATTAGCAATGTTTATAGTCATAATTAAAACCTTATTTGGGGAGTAATGATTTTAGACCACACTAAATAACCTTGATCAGAGGGATGGAATAGATCTTCAGAATATAAGTCTGAATGAACTAAAAATTGTTGTTTAGTTGTAGAGTAAAGATCGATCATGGGAATACTTAATTCTTGGCTAATTTGAGCAATTTGGAGATTATACTGCTGGATTTGCCAATCTAGCAATGGAGGGTATGGTTGATTAATAATTTTTGGTGATCCCAGATATGGGATATTAATAATATAAATGTTACTTGTAAGTTGTTTTAACTCTACGATTAATTGGCGATATTTAGAGTTAAACTCATTTAAATCTATTCGGTTTAAAGTATCATTGGTGCCGATCATAACGGTAATTAATTGAGGTTTTATTCTTTGATAATATTCTTTTTGAATTGGGTTAGTAATATCTCTAATTGTGGCTCCCGGAATCCCAGTATTATAATTTTCGACCTCGATCCCTTTTTCAGCAATACTTTGGCTAATTAAATAAGGATAAGTGTACTGGTAGCTGCTAGCACCGACACCCGCAGTTAAACTATCTCCAATTGCTAAATAAGTTAATTTTCTGACTGGATAACCGGTAGACTCAATAGCATAAAAGGACTGATGATTTGGATTTGGTAATTGTTTCCAGCCAATATAATTAAAAAATCGGGTGTAACTCCAATTTAAATAAATTAATAAACTTATAAATAATATTAACTTGATAGCGATAAGTATTTTAAAAAATGGCTTTGTATAAATGGTTTTTTTTGAATTCTTTTTATTCATTAAAATTGTGATCCTCCAAAAACAATATCGGTAAATTGTCCAGAAACGCCTATTCCAACGTGAGTGTATTTAGTGCTTAACTGATTGTTATTATGACCAGATGATTTACCATAGTGGTGTTCAATTAAACCTTGGGATGTGCCTGTGAAACCGGCACTCGAGTTTTCAGCTAGAGAATTGAATTTAACTATTGAGAAGCCATTATCATCCATAAATTGATTAAAAGCTTGATGGTTATCCATTTTCCCTTGTGATAAGTAGTAATCACTTCTGGATTGAGCGTAATCATGAAGTTTATGATCTAAGATTAAACTTGGTTTGCCATTTTGTTGACGATAATTATTTAAGGCGGTTAGTACATTCAGTCGATTAATTTCGCCGCTATAATCTGAAGTTGGTGTGGGAGTAGCTTTAGGTTTAGCTGTTGGTTTGGCTTTTTTAGCAGTTGACGGAGTAGCACTATCAGTAGCGTTTAAAGTTCCACTAAGTGTCGCTACTGGAATAGCAGAGGAACTAGCTGCTAGCACTTCTTTAGTCATTGTTGGTGGTTTGAAGCTGGCTATTTGAAACCGAGATCTAGTTTGAGTTGGAACCAGCGAGAGCAGAGCTAAAGTCTGATAGGTTAAGAGTGTAACAATAGACAATCCAAAGAGAATGATTAGCGCTAGACCAATAGCAGTTTTGGGAGCTTTCATTAGCAAAAATATTATAACAAAGTGCTTTGTTGGTTGGGCATGACTAATCCTAAATGTGAGTAGGCTAGTGGTGTAATTACCCTACCCCGAGGAGTACGTTTTATAAATCCTATTTGGAGTAGATATGGTTCGATGACTTCTTCGATTGTGCCGATATCTTCAGATAGTGATGCGGCTAAAGTTTCGATACCCACTGGTCCTCCATTAAATTTTTCGATAATAGTGATTATTAACCGACGATCTGAGTCATCTAAACCTAATGGATCAACTTCGAGTAAGGCTAATGCTTGGTTTAAGATATCGGGACTAATTTGACCTTTACCGTGAACTTGAGCATAATCACGTGCTCTTTTTAGTAATTTTAGGGCAATTCTAGGTGTGCCACGAGCTCTTCTAGCTAATTCTAATGCTGAATCAGGGTCAATGGGCAATTGTAACTTAATAGCAGCTGAAGTAATTATTTTTGATAATTCATCCGATTCATAAAAAGGTAAACGGTGAATCACCCCAAACCGATCGCGTAGAGGCGCTGAAATCATTCCAATTCGGGTAGTAGCTCCAACGATAGTTATCTGGGGGAGATCTAATCGTAAGGTGCGGGCAGAGGGTCCTTTGCCAATCACAATGTCTAAAGCGAAATCTTCCATCGCCGGGTAAAGGGTTTCTTCAACTACTTTAGATAAACGATGAATTTCATCAATAAATAAAACATCTTTAGGTTGAAGATTGGTTAAGATTGAGGCTAAATCTCCCGCTCTCTCGATTGCTGGACCAGAGGTAATACGGATATTTGATCCCATTTGTTTGGCAATTAAGTGAGATAAGGTAGTTTTACCTAATCCTGGTGGTCCATAGAAAAGTGTATGTTCCATAGCTTCTTCTCGACCGGTAGCAGCTTGAATGGCAATTTGAAGCGATTGTTTGATTTTTTCTTGCCCAACAAATTCTTGCCAATCAGTGGCTCTTAAAGAGGTGAAAAGCTTTTCCTCTTCGGGTGAAGCAGTACTAGGATCTATTAAAGCTCGGTCATTGTGGTCATCCATAATTAGCCTTTATTAAGTTGTTGTAAACTATAACGAATTTGTGACTCTAAAGTTTGATGTTCGGCCGGCATGGTTTTAAGTATTTTCGATAACTCTGATTTGGTATATCCCATGGAGGAGAGCGCATCGATAACTTCTTGGTGAAGATTATTGTCACTTAGATCTAAATCAGTTATGCCTCCAACTTTGTTTTTCAGTTCAATAATTATTTTTTGACTGTTTTTAGTGCCAAGTTTAGGAATAGCTGTAAAGAACTCGACTTTAGCTTGGCTGATAGCATTCATAATTGGTCCAACTCCTTGATC
>CAZZEB010000032.1:0-9266 GCA_964652495.1 uncultured Gammaproteobacteria bacterium | reverse complement strand
CTGACTAAGGCGACTAGGATAATGACTGAAAATACGCCGATAACAATGCCTAAAACTGTTAGGAATGATCTTAATCGATTGCTTAGAATCGCTGTCATAGCGAGTTGGATAGTTTCTAGTGGATTCATTTAGTGCCTCCTTCGATAATTTCGCCATCTCTGATTTGAATGACTCTTTTGGCTTGTTCGGCGATTTCTGGAGAGTGCGTAATCAGAATAATGGTTCGTCCTTCTTGGTGAAGTGTTTTGATCAAATTCATGATTTCAACGCCGGTTTTTGAGTCTAAATTTCCAGTTGGTTCATCAGCTAAAATTAATTCTGGATCATTGACTAGTGCTCGGGCAATTGCTACTCGCTGCTGTTGTCCTCCAGACAGTTGAGTCGGGGAGTTGTGGAGTTTTTCGCCTAAGCCGACGTTGGTTAAAATTTGTGTAGCTTTTTCTAATCGGGTAGATTTATTTTTTCCGGCATAGATTAAGGGCAGTGCGACATTTTCTTGAGCTGAAGTTCGATTTAAGAGGTTAAAATTTTGAAAGACAAAACCGATTTTTTGATTTCTCAATCGAGCAGCTTGGTCTTCTTTTAGATTGGCTGTATCATTTCCATCAAGATTGTACTGGCCACTGGTGGGATGATCTAATAAGCCAAGAATGTTCATTAAGGTCGATTTCCCTGATCCTGACGGACCGATAATGGCGACTAATTCACCCTTATTAATTTGCAGGTTAATATCTTTGAGCGCATGATAGGATTGGTCACCGATCTGAAAAATTTTATTAACATTAGTTAACTGAATTAGTGCCATAAATGATGAACTGCTGTAGTGGTCAGTTAGCGCCTTCCTGGTAATAATCGTCGCCAAAAGTTGTTATTGGTGTTGGGTAAGGGTTGATCGGGTGCTGGGGGATTGGTGACTACTTGATCGTCGATGGCTAAACCTGAGGTGACTTCAACTTCAGTATCAGATTTTAAACCTGTTGAGACTTTGACTACTTGATACTCTTGGTTAACTTTTTTGACAACTGTATCGTCATTTCTAAGACTCTCGAGTGGAATGGCTAATACTTGGTTTTTTTGTTGTTGAATGATTTCTGCTTGACCATTTAAACCAGCAATTGGTTTGATATTTGAACCGCTCAAATCAATTTTTACAATAATGACAGTCGCACCACTGGTGGTAGTTTTAGTAGTAGGTTTAATTTCGGCAACAGTGCCAGTAAAAATTTGATCGTTATAAGCATTTAAGGTTACCTCGGCACTTTGACCGAGTTGGATTAATGGGATGTCTGCCTCATCTACCTCGGCCTCGAAATAGATTTTTGAGAAGTCAATAATTTGGGCGATGGTGTCAGCAGCAGAGACTATTTGGCCGGGGACTCCAGTGGTGGCGGTAACAATGCCATCGATAGGGGCGACAATGACAGTATCTTGAAATGCCCGTTGAGCAGCTTTAACTGAGTCATAGGCATTATCTCTGGAAACTTGAGCTGCTGTTCGGGTAGCTTTTTGGGCAAAAGTTTCATCATCTGCATTATCTTTGACATCATCTTCAGCTTTTTCGGCTGCTGCTTGCGCACTTCGGTAGGTATTTTGGGCTTGTTGGAGAGCAATTTGAAGATCTTGGGTATCTAATCCGGCAATTATTTCTCCAGCTTTGACTGTGTCTCCGGCTTGGACATTGTGATAGGCTAATTTTCCGGAAAGTTTGAATTTTAGATTACTGCTATTTTCACCATTAATAATTCCAGAAGCAGCGATCGTGGTTTTGATATCGAGTGGTTTAACAGTCTCTAGTTGATAAGCAACTGGTGGCTTTGAAGTTGATCCTAACCAGAACAAGAGTCCGAGGATGATAATTATCAATATAATAACTAATTTTTTGTGGTGCCATAACCATAGTGGGATTATTTTTAAATAACGCATGGTCAAAACATTATACACGAATTTAAAGCTAAAAAAGAGCGTGAAAAAAACTTTGACTCAGTCTATAGTTCAGGTTACAATTTGGCCATGATATTAGAAATTTCAACAGCAGATCGGCAACAGGTGTTAGTTAAATTACATATTGATGGTCAGGAATATAGTTATCACGATGATAATCAGTTTGGGTCACAGGTGCTATTGCCTTTAATAGAAAAAGCTTTAAAAGAGCATAATTTAGTTTACGGTGATATTCAGGAGATAAAAGTAGCGACAGGTCCGGGATCATTTACAGGTTTGAGGGTTGGTGTCAGTGTGGCAAATGCTTTAGCAATGGCTTTAAAAGTACCGGTGAATGGGAAGGAAGTTGAAACTGAGATTTATTATAGTTAGCAGTCCGTCTACTGTTAGAAGAAGCTAGCAGTCAGCAGCTTTTAGCTAGCAGCCAGCAGGAGCGAAGTCGGCAGTCCGTCTACCGTTAGAAGAAGCTAGCAGCCAGCAGCTTTTAGCTAGCAGCCAAAAGCAATATTTCGTCATTGCGAGCGGAGCGCGGCAATCTCTGGCGTGAACATAAAAGAAATAAGCAAGATTGCTTCGTCGAAGACTCCTCGCAATGACGAATAAAAAGTCGCTCACTTTAATTTACAATGACACAAAACAACAGCTGCTTATCCCCCTGTAGCCATTAGGAGTCGAACTAGTTATAATTTTTGAGGATATGAATTTTCGACACTGGGTTATTCCTCATCCTGAAACTCATAAAAAAGCTCATCTAGTCTCTTGGTATGGCCTGTTGTGTTACTTGCTGATTTTTATTTTATTGCAGGTGACTTTAAATTGGTGGAGTACAGTTCAACCTGGAGTTTTGGGAGTTACTTCTGAGATCCAGCAACCTGATGTTATTCGGTTAACTAATGTACAACGTCAAAAATATAATTTACCAGCGTTGAAAGAAGATTCTAGATTAAATGAAGCTGCGTATCAAAAAGCTTTGAATATGTTTGAAGAAGATTATTGGGCGCATTATTCACCATCAGGAAAAGATCCTTGGGGCTTTATTCAGGCTGCAGGATATAAATTTAGTTATGCTGGAGAGAATTTAGCACGAAATTTTTATACCTCAGAAGAGGTGGTTCAAGCTTGGATGGATTCCCCATCACATCGAGCTAATATTTTAAATAATAAATACGAAGATATTGGAATTGCTGTAGTAGAAGGAGTTTTAAATGGTCAGAAGACAACTCTGGTTGTTCAAGAATTTGGAACTGCTTATGAAGCAGTAGCTGAAGTTCCTCAACCAACTACTGAACCACTTGCGATGATTCCTGAATCGTCTCAAGTTCAATCTTTAGGGGTGGAAAGTGTGGCTCCTCAGACTAAGCAGACAACTATCAAGTCTAGTGGTATTACTTTGGATCCATATCTAGTGATTCGAACTTTTGGTTTGAGTCTGATTGGTTTGATAGCAGCCTTAATTATTTTAGATTGGTATGTTTTGCATCGTCGTGCAGTTGTTCGAGTTGGTGCCAGACATTGGCCACATTTAGCGATGTTAGGTGCTGCAGCTAGTTCATTAGTGGTGATGAACCCTGGGAGTATTTTATAGCCGGGAATATGTGTAGCGTATAGCTGGTAGAAGCGTTTTACCATTTGCTAGCAGCTAATAGCTAAAAACTAAAAATGACAAAAAGAATAAATAATAAATTAAGATGGATGCAAGTTCATAACCTAGCTTTTTTAGGGGTGCTGATCTTTGGAGCAGTCTTATTGTTAGGTCAATTTAGCGTTAAGTTAAATTTGCAGATTTTAATAATTGCCTTAATGCTATATTTGATTGGAGCATTTATACATCATCATAATGATAAGTCTTTGACATTTGAGGTGATGATTGAGTATATTCTGCTAGCAACTTTGGTGCTGATCATAGCTCAGAGTTTTATTATATAAATATGAAGGGCATAATTTTAGCTGGTGGGTCTGGAACAAGACTATATCCAATAACTCGATCTATAAGTAAACAACTGATGCCGGTTTATGACAAACCGATGATTTATTATCCTTTAAGTACGCTACTCCAAGCTAGAATCAATGAGATTTTGATTATCTCAACAGAGCAGGATCTGCCTCGATTTCAACTATTATTAGGAACAGGTGAGAATTTAGGTTGTCATTTCTCTTATGTAGTTCAGGATAAGCCGCGAGGTTTAGCTGATGCTTTTATTGTTGGAGCTGATTTTATCGGTAATGATAAAGTGGCGATGATTTTGGGGGATAATATTTTTTATGGAACTCAACTGGATAAATTAGTTCGGGGAATAAATGATTTTGAAGGAGCAATTGGTTTTGCGGCTAGAGTTAAAGATCCAGAACGCTATGGTGTTTATGAATTTGATGAAGAAATGAACGTCCTGTCAATTGAAGAAAAACCGGTACAGCCAAAATCCAATTTTGCTAATGCTGGATTATACTTTTTTGATAATGAGGTAGTGGAGATCGCTCGAAATGTTCAACCAAGTGAGCGGGGAGAGGTTGAAATTACATCAGTTTTAGATCATTATCTGAAGAGAGGTAAATTAAAAGTTAGTTTATTGGATCGCGGAACAGCTTGGTTAGATACTGGAACTTTTAATAGCATGATGCAAGCTAGTCAATTTGTTCAAGTGATTGAAGAACGACAGGGTCTAAAAATAGGTTGCATTGAAGAAGCTGCTTATTTAAATGGTTTTATTAATAAAGATCAGTTATTAAGTTTAGCTGAACCGCTGATGAAAAGTGGTTATGGTGAATATTTAGTAACTGTTGCTAATATGAGTCCTAAGTACAAACATCGATGAAGATATTAGTTACTGGTGGTGCTGGCTTTATAGGTTCGAATTTTATCCATTATTGGTTGGAAACTCATCCAGAAGATCAAATTATTAATTTTGATAAATTAACTTACGCCGGACATATTGAGTCCTTAAAAGACATTGAAGATTCCCCAAATTATCAGTTTATTCAGGGCGACATTACTGATGCTGAAGCAGTTGATCAAGCTATGAAAGGGGTTGATAAGGTGGTTCACTTTGCTGCTGAGTCACATGTTGATCGATCAGTGATTGATCCAATGGTGTTTGTTAAAACTAATGTTTTAGGTACAGGTGTACTCCTAAATGCAGCTATTAATAATAAAATTAAGCACTTTCATCATGTTTCAACTGATGAAGTTTATGGTGATCTTCAAGTGGCTGATCCAGCTTTTGAACCAAATCAGAAATATAATCCTCGAAGTCCTTATGCTGCTAGTAAAGCTGGTTCAGATCATTTAGTTCGAGCTTTTTTCCGAACGTATGGGTTGCCAGTAACTATTACCAATTGTGCCAATAATTATGGTCCTAATCATGACCCTGAAAAAGTAATTCCCCGATTCATCACTAATTTATTACAAGGTAAAAAAGTGCCGTTATTTGGTAAGGGGGAGAATATTCGGGAGTGGTTGTATGTTCGTGACCACGCCAAAGCAATTGATATTGTGATGGAAAAAGGGATTCCAGGTGAAACTTATTTAGTAGAAGGTGAAGAAAAGACTAATTTGGAACTAACCAAGAAATTATTAGAAATATTAGAGATGGATGAATCAATGATTGAGTATGTCCCTGAGAGATTAGGTCATGATTTTCGATATGCTTGTAATGGTGATAAATTGCGTCAGCTGGGATGGAAAACTGAACATCCCTTTGACGAATGGTTGCCGAAAACTGTTCAATGGTTTAAAGATAATAAATGGTGGTGGGAACCACTATTAGTGGATCGACCAAATGTTGATCGATCAGCACAAAAAACATATGGAGCTACCAAAGGGAATTGAAGCTACTAAACTAGCGGGAATATACACAGTCGAAAGACCAACTTACCCTGATGAACGGGGGTTTTTTCGGGAGACTTTTCGGGCCTCAGAATTAGAATCAGTCATTGGTCAGGAGTTTAAAATTATTCAAGAAAATCATTCTCGATCAACTAAAGGGACAGTTCGAGGGATTCATATTGCTCCGTGGAATAAATTTATTTATGTTCCCCGAGGTGAGGTTCAGGCAATTATAGTTGATTTGAGACCAGAGTCAGAGACTTTTGGTCAATATATTTCGGTGTTGCTTGGAGAAAATAATCGGAAGAAAATTTGGGTGCCAAAATATTGTGGAAATGCTTATTTAGTCTTGTCTGAAGAAGCTGATTATACATATTTAGTTGATCAAGAGTGGTCACCGAATGCCGAATTTGGTATCAAATGGGATGATTCTGATTTAGCGATCGAATGGCAATTGGATGGTGTAACTCCAGTGTTATCAGCGAAAGATCAACAAAATGAAACTCTCCGACAACATTTTCCAGAGAAATTTTAATGAAATTAGATCAAGGTGTAGTTATAATCGCTCCCAATTCATTGGTCGGATCTAAAGTCGTCGATCAGTTCACAGCTCAGTCAATTCTGGTTCAAAAAATAGATCATCAAGGTGGTGATGATTCGATAAAAGCGGATATTACTAACCAAGATCAGTTAATTGATGCATTAAGGCAGTGTTCAGGGGCAGTAGTGATGAATTTTGCAGCTGCGACCGCAGTGGATGAGATTGAAAAAACCAGACCTCAGAATCTTGACGATAAAGCTGAGTTAGAATCTAATTCTGCCTATTTAATCAATGTGATTGGAACTAAAGCACTGATGGAGGCCTGTCGGCAAACAAATAAGATCCCGGTTTTTATCTCCACAGATTTTGTTTTTGATGGACAGAATGGTCCGTATAGTGAAGATGATCAAGTCGCGACAGATCCAAATTTGATTAGTTGGTATGGATGGACTAAATTATTAGCTGAAAAAGAGATAGATTTAACTAGGTCGTTGGTGATTCGAATTGCTTATCCGTATCGTCAAGAATATTCATTGAAGGGTGATTTAGTTCGTAATTTTTTAAAACAATACGATCAGTTAAAAGCTGGAGAGATTTCAAGGTTGATTCAACCATTTGCTGATCAATTGATCACCCCAACTTTAGTTGATGATTTAGGACCAGCCTTAATCCATTTGATTGATCAAGATCAACGAGGTATCTTTCATTTAGCTTCGCCTGATTCCGTCAATGTTTATCAGTTTTTCTGCGAGGCGTTAAAGATTGGACGAGGTGTAGAAAATCCAGAAGAGATTTTAGAAGCAGGCAGTTTAAAGGATTATATGGAGCAATTTCCAGATAAGGCAAAGCGGCCAATTAAAGGTGGGTTAAGTAGCCAGAAGCTAGTTGAAACTGGTTTTACGCCTACAAATTGGCGGGAAGGGCTGATTAAAGTTTTCGCTAATCGGTGATTGTCAATAAAAGCCGATTCCCCTACAATAGGTTGAAAGATATGAAGAAAGCAGTTGTTTTATTACCGACATATAATGAGAAAGAAAATTTAGCGGATCTAATTCAGCAGATCTTTGCTGAAGAGAAGAATTGTCCAGGTTGGAAATTAGAGGTGTTAATTGTGGATAGTGGTTCGCCTGACGGGACTTTAGAGTTGGCACAACAATTGGCCAAGAAAGATCGACGAATTCATACATTAAAAGTTGGTATGGGACTTGGTGTGGCTTTAGTAGAAGGACACCGTTATTCAGTGGCTAATTTGTCTCCTGATGGATTGGTTCAATTAGATGCTGACGGTCAGGTGGGAACTGATGTTATCCCAAGATTATTAAAGGTTTTAGATGATGGCTATACTTTGGCGATTGGGTCTAGATTTGTAGAAGGTGGAGCTAATAATCTGCCTTTAAACCGAAAAATTACCTCTTGGGGGTCTTGCTTGTATTGTCGATTAGTGATGGGACCTTTAGATATCGGTGAATTTACTAATTCAGCCAGAGCTTTTACCCCGGCATTATTTAAGAGGATCGATTTTAAACGAATTCCTTGGCAAGAACAGACCTTTATTATTCAGCCAGCGTTTCTAAATGGAGCGATCGAAGCTGGTGCGACATATAAAGAGGTGCCATTAGTTTTTAAGAATCGAGCGGAAGGCTATTCAAAGAATAAAACGTTTAATTATACCTACGATATTTTGACTTATGGATTAGATGCCAGGTTGCATAAGATGGGATTAAAGATTTCATTCTTTAAAATTAGTCGCAAGTTAAAAACCTTATTTAAGTTTGGACTAGTTGGTTTTACAGGAACTTTTATTGATTTCGTAATTTATAAAATTATGATTGCTCAGTTCGGTTTGCCACCTGCCTCATCTAAAGCGATCTCAACTGAGGTGGCGATTTTAAATAACTTTATTTTAAATAATGCATGGACTTTTAGGTCACGAAAAACTCATACCAATGTTTGGCAGCGAGCTTTAATCTTTAATTTAGTTAGTTTAGGCGGACTGGCAATTGCAGTTTTGATAGTTAAATTCCTCCACGATAGTTATGGTGAGGGTAATATTAATATTTGGGGAATAGAGATGGCACTAAATAATTTCTACTTCTTTGCAACTATTCCACCAGTAATGATTTGGAACTTTAGTGTTAATCACTTTGTTACCTGGCGGAAGAAAAAGGATTAATTAAAATACTCTAAATTGGGATACGGGCCAGTATTGGCGATTAAGAAATTCTGAGCATAAAGATAGATAGCTAAAGCTAAAATACCCATGACAGTTTTAAATTCTTTGGTGGTCAGCGCTTTTTCAAAAGCGATTAAGACAAAGGGAAAGATCGGTAGAATATAGCGGCTAATATCTCGATGCGCGACTAAGCTGGCGGCAATGGTATAGGTTAAGGTGTAAACTGCCATCGGATATTGTTTTTGTTTGATTAAAGTGAAGCTGGCTAGATAGCCAAATAAATAGATATAGACAATATCTTCGAGCCAAATATCACCTACCCATGATTCGGCTTTATTAAAAACATAAAATGGTGACAGACTTAAGTGTATGTTATCGCCGGTTTTAAAATAGGTCCAGAAATCGCCGTAGGCATAACCGTAGTAGCTAAAAATAGCGATTAGAGTCAGAGGAATTAAACCAATTGGAAAATAGTTACGGATTAATTTCCACAAGTTTTCACGGTTTTTCACGAGTTTCCACAGTAGATATATTCCATAGGCTCCGAATAATAATATTCCTGGCGGACGGGTTAATTGAGCTAAAGCTCCAAATAAGCCAGCTAGCCAAATCCAATGGATTTTTAATTTAGCTTCAAACTTCATAAAGCAGTAAATTGAGCTAATAGTTAGCCATATAAACATTGGTTCTGCTGAGCCAACGGAGTGAACAATCAACCATCGGGCAGGGAGGACTAAAAATAAGATTGATAACCACAGAGGTTGTTTTGTCAGCTCAAAATCTTTAAC
>CAZZEB010000031.1:0-9302 GCA_964652495.1 uncultured Gammaproteobacteria bacterium | reverse complement strand
TTCAAGATTCAAAACTCAAGAGCGTTTCTATAACCATCCGCCACTTCCCACGAGCCACCTGCTATTAAGCCAGCAGCTTGCGGCTAGATAGGGAAGAATACCCTTTTGTGTCATTCTGTGCTTGACACGGAATCTATTATAATTGGAATCAACGAGAAAGAGGGAAGCAAGTTGGCTAGTCCATAGGAATCAATTTATGAATCTGGTTTGGTTTGTAACAATCGCGACATTATTATTATCAATATTAGGAGAATTCGGTCAGATACCTTTTGGGTCTCCAATGTCTGTTGGTTTAATAGATATAGGTGTCATATCGTCAGTGGGATTACTCATGATTTGGCAAGTTGGAATTACCCGAAAAATTATTTGGCAGAAATGGATGTGGGGGTTAGTAGCCTGGTGGGGTGTGAGTTTAATTAGCATTATTTTTTCAGGGCATTGGATTGGGGTGTTGCATTGGTTAAGAATGGTGACATATACCAGTTTGGTTTGGCTAGGAATGAGTCTGATAAGTACTCAAGTAATTAAGTTTGAAACTTTAATTAAATGGATGGTGAGGATTGGTGTGATTTTACTAGTTGCCGGAATAGCTCAATTAATCTTCTTACCAGATTTCACAATGTTAAGAGATTTTGGATATGATCCGCACCGATTTAGGCTAGCTTCAACATTTTTAGATCCTAATTTTTGTGGTTTGATTTTACTTAGTATTGGTTGGTGGTCTTTTTGGATGAGTCGGCAATTAAAAAATAAATATTATTTAATTGTTTCAGTAGCATTATTTATCGGGGTGATAATGACGTTATCAAGAACTGCTTATTTAGCTGGTTTGATCAGTGCTGTTTTAATTGGTTGGAAATTATGGCGATGGAAAGTAATTATTGGGGTTTTAGCGGTAATAATAGTTGGATTAATGATTCCTAGTATCCAAGTTAGATTAACCGGTGCTTTTAGAATAGATGTCTCAGCAAGTGAAAGATTTGAGTCATGGCGAAATGGTGTAACTGTCTGGCAACAATCACCTATTTTTGGAGTTGGATATGGCAATCTTCGATCAGCATTAACAGAATTAAATTTACGAAAAAGTTATTCTGCTGATGGAGGCAATGCTGGCGCTGGTTTGGATTCTAGTCTATTGGTAATTTTAGCTAGCACCGGAGTTGTTGGTATTAGTGTCTTTTTGATTTGGTGGATGATGATTTGGCGCCAATTATTGTTAGCTGGCGATAAAGGATATTGGCTTCTTAGTTTGTGGATCGGTTGGATAGTTGGTGGACAATTTATCAATGCTTGGTTTTATCCAAGTTTAATGTTGCTCTTTTACTTATTAGCTGGGGCAATAATCGGTGGTAAGAAGATAACTAAGGTTGGTAAGTAACTTTTCTTTGAACTTGAGTCGAGTTTCCTACTTGGCTGGTAGCGCTAATTAAGAATGAATTTTCTCCATCTACTAGTTCACGATCGATAGCAAAACTACCATCACCGTTGACGATGACTACACTACCATTGATAGTCACTGTATCGTCGGGATCTGTTTTTCCAGCAATTCGAATTTTACGATCTCCCCCTTGGACAACTTTATTATCCTCAGGTTGGCTAATTGTTAAACTAGGTTTGTCATTGCTATAAAGAACTCGGATTGATTTAGAAGGTAAACTACGTTTGTTATTTTTATCGACTGTTCGTCCGTAAATAGAATTAGTTCCTAAACCAAGATTTAAACCTGTAACTTGGAATAAACCATCGCTATTGCTGGATACTGTATCGGTTAATTCATCGTCGACATATATTTCCACTTTGGCATCCATGGTGGCATAGCCAGTTATGTTGATAGTGGCTGTGTTAGTCGCTTCAAAGGGGATATTAAAAACTGGGGGAGCTAAGGTAATGTCATCAGCAATACTAGTGGTGATTTGAGTTGGTTTATTTAGATTGGAGATACTACCGATTAAATAGGGAATTATCCAAAAGAAAACTATATATAACAAACCTACACACAGAACCATGGTCCATATAAGAGTTTTTTTACTCCGGTTTTCCATTTTACGAACTGATCGTGGTTTGTAATTGTAGCCAGAAGAATAACTGCGTCGCATCTATATTATTATAGACTGATATTTATAATCTCTCTAGTGGGAGATCAGATTAAGTAGATTTTGTTGTCATATATATGATTAAATCTGTTCTATTTTATTAAAATATTTTTTCAATGCAGCAGAGTATTGTTTTCTTTCTTCAGGATTGGAGACTCGAGCGTTTGATTGATTCTCCCAAAGCTTATCGTCCGTAAATCGAGGAAAGACATGCATATGATAGTGAAATGCATGTTGGCCACTGGCTGGCTCGTTATTCTGTTGAATCATGATTCCCTCACATTCTCTGGTATGTTTTATGGCCAGTGCGACTTGCTTGGCGATTTTCATTATCCGATTCCCGACTTCCTCTGGCAGATCGTAGAGATTTTCGTAATGTTTAATTGGCACGACGATTGCATGACCGGGATTATTACCAACGAATTTAGAATTAAGTAATGCCATGACCAGCTCATCACGATAAAAAATATCATTTTGCATGATCATTGTTTCCGGGCTTTCAATACCATTGATTCCTAGACAAATTGGACAGTTATATCCTTGAGGAGTGTGATTATACACCCAAATATTTTAGCATAGATTATGGCTTTTGGAGCCGATGGTGGGAATCGAACCCACGGCCCACACTTTACGAAAGTGTTGCTCTGCCACTGAGCTACATCGGCTTTTTGACATTTTGGTCAACCGATATCAGTTAATTAATGTGATACTACCAAAATCGTCAGTTATAAGCTTTATCTAACCAAAAGCTTAGTGATTTGTGAAGACCGGGTGATGAGTCTATCACCAATCTCTCTCACCTAAATTACATTTACAAGATCAGATTTTAGCAGATTTTTTTTGGTTTTTTTAATTGAGTATATTTTTAACACGATCAACTATTCGTTTATGGTTATCGATTAGTCTAGAAGTGGATAGAAAACTGCCAGAACTAGAAATTTGATTTAATACCGCTGCTGGGATCTCGGTAACAATATTACCTTTCCATCCGAAATCTCTTATAGATTGGAGCATACGTATTATCTCGGAGTCTTGTTTTGGGTCTAAAAGACTCTGAAGCTCTTTAATGGTATCAATATGTGAAGTCCCCATATCTGATCTCGCAGCTGCTAGATGTAATTCAGGTACTCGATCTAATTCAAATAGTGTTTGGAGTGTATTTTCCCAAGGATTAAATCCAAAATGACCAATATTTTTAGCTCTTATATGGAATAAATCTAGACATATTCCGGTATATCCTAGTCGACGAGATTGCATAATAAATTCATCTAGATTATTAGTAGACCAATCAGCCATAACCTCTGGTGTCGGTTGAAATAACTTTTCTGAAAAAGGTAGGCTTGTACCGCTGAATTCATTATCTTTCGTTGGATAAAGAACTGCAGGTAATTGTTTCCCGACAACTTTTTGTACTCGTAATAAGTCATTTAAAGAAGAAACTCTTTCTGGTAATAAAAAATATGATAGCAATGCTAAGCTACGATTAGGATGTTGCCATGATTCTAAAATACTTTTTTCACTTCGATAGCTTTGATGAAGTGACGTAATTGAAATTTTATCAGCATCTGTAATCAATCCCATCTGCATTTGTATTCCTGAGTAGATACCTCTCATCGGATGCCATTCAATCCCTGAGTAGCCAGCATCCTTGATGGTTTTTACAAATCTGCTAATTGGCCATCCGGCAGTGTAAATTAAGCTTTTATCAAACAAATTTACAAAGGCACAACTAACAGTGGTTGTTTCAGGTTTTTTATTAATTTCCATATCTCATAGTATATAACTAGAGTATGTCTTTTACAAGAAAATATTTATTGAAGCGATTGTTTAATAATATTAAGAGATTTATTATAAAATTCTATTTTGGCTTGATAATATTCTCGAACGCTTTTGCCGTCGGCATTTTCTTTTATAATCCGATATTCATTTAATGCTTCTGGGTGAGATTCAATATAATTCCAGAAATCCAAACTTTCTTTCCAAAAATCAGCATCTTGATTGACTAAAAAGATCTCAGTCTCGATATTATTGGTTGTAGTATTCCATCGGACACGTTCTAATGGATAAAAACTTCCTGGTTCGCCGAGTGAGTCTTTTAGTTGATGAAAATATGTATCGAATTGAGCAGCTGGACTCGGAATGTAAATATCAATATCACCTTTGCCGGAAATTTCCCAAGCTGCAGCACCTTTAAATAATATTTCTGTATCTGAACCGACAATTGCTTGAAGTTGTTGTTTTCTAGATTCAAAGGCGGTTTTTGATAGAGGATTGTACGGTTTGATTTTTACAATTTTTGTGTCGGAAAGATGATTAATCCACTCTTGTTGTTTTTCGGTGAGCATAGTGTAACTAGTAGAAGTATAGCTTTTTTGATATACTCATTTGCATGATTAAGGTTATTTTATTTGATGCTGATGGAGTCTTGATAAATGGCGAAATGTTTAGAATCCGTCTGTTAGAGGATTATGGTCTTTCCTCGGAGATAACAAAACCCTTTTTTAGTGGGCCTTTTATTGATTGTATTACAGGACGAGCAGATCTCAAACAAGTTTTACCGCCGTATCTGAAGGAGTGGAAATTAGATAAAACTGTTGAAGAGTTTTTAGATTATTGGTTTAAATCAGAGCATAATATAGATCAAGAATTGGTTGAAACAATTCATACCCTAAGAAGTAATGGTCTTAGATGTTATTTGGCTACTAACCAAGAAATATATCGAATTCAGTACATGCTAGATAAGATGGGATTTGCAAACTGTTTTGATAAAATATTTGCTTCTGCTCACTTGGGTTATAAAAAACCTGCACAAGAATTTTTTATCAAAATTTATGATGAGTTAGGAGTTAATAAAGATGAAGTTTTATTTTGGGATGATAGACAAGAGAATATTGACGCTGCAAAACAATTTGGTATTAATGCTGAGATATATACAGATTTTGTAAATTATAAATTAAAGATGAAATCGATTTACGGGTTGTTAGATTAAATTTTTTTATTTTTGAGCATCTAGGATTAACTTTTGAATTGATGCTAGTTCTTTATCCAACATTTTTGGTCCTTCAACGGTGGTCATATATCCGACATATTCAGGATAAAATTCAGTATGGGTACTCCAGATATTGGTTTCTGAAGCCAATTTACCATGTAGAGGGTAGAGTTTGGCGTGAACATAAGCAACACCAGTACCTTCGAAGATCATAGCGATTCGGGGGGTATTAAAGGCTTTTTCTAGAATTTTGGCGACTTTTTTTGAAGCAGCTAATAATTCAGCATAAGCAGTGTCATCTAAAGAGAAAACGTAATCTCCGATGTTAGCTTTAGGAATTAGAACTGTTAAGCCTCGAGTGTTGGGAAAAGGGGTGAGAAATGCTAAATGATTGTCGTCTTCCCAGACTTTCCAGCAATCTATTTCTCCTCGGATGATTTTATCAAATATCGTGTCTGGCATAGTTATTTTATAAAAGATATAACATCACTTTGGGATTCTGGGTGGCAAGCGATAAGCGAATATTTCTTTTTAGTGTTTTCCCAATCAAATTCAAGAATTTGTCCTGTATAGTCGTAAATTTCACCGTTAGCTTCTTTTAAAATTACGCTGGCTGCAGCTAAATCCCAAAAATAACAGCCTCGATTATAAATTGCATCAAATACATTATCTGCCATATTACATATATCTAAAGTTAATGATCCGATATTACGAAGCCCCCGTACTTGAGGATACATTTTTTGGTAAGTATCAAATTGTTCATTAACTACATCCAATCCATTAAGATGTGCTGCAACAATCCATGATTTCATTGGTTTAGTTTTTAGTTGTAACTTTCTTGTTCCAAATAAATCATTTTTAATAAAAGAACCTTTTGATGATTCTCCCCAATATATAGTTTTAGAAAATGGTTCATAAACTACACCGATTTTAACCTCCTGATTAAGGGCATAACCAATTGAAATACAAGAGAATGGGATGCCTGAAGCAAAATTAGTAGTTCCATCAATCGGATCAATGATAAATGTGTGTTCTTTAACGCTGTCACTTGTCGTTTCTTCTTCAATAAATCCGATTTGATCTTCTGTAAAACCAAGAGATTTCATTCCAACTAATAAATATTCGTGAATATTTTTTTGAGATGCTTTATCGATTTCGGTCACAATATCGATATGTGAACTTTTATCTTCGTATTTATCGCTGCGACGAAAATTATCGCGAATAATTTGAGCTGATTGTTCACCAGCTTTGATCATTAAATCTAAAATTTCTTCGTTGGTTGCCATTGGTGAAATTATACTTTAATTAATTTTGGAACTAGTGATAGTACTTAGATCGAACCTATTTGAGCACGATGTTTGTATAAAAACGTATCTCAAAAAGTATCTAGACTTAACACTTCACTTTGTTTTCAAACTAACCGCTAGTTATTGTATCACTCCTAGATTTGTAGCAGAAATGGATGAATTTAACCTACATTTGCAGGATATATATTTTTATAGTATCAAGAGGTTTTAAAATCAAATAGTTAATGTCATTGATTATATTGTTAGTTTTACTCATACTGCTATTAGATGAAAGATTTAGTTAAACTTTTTGGCTGCATTATTGGTTGTGAGTTAGTAGGTGTTCTTGGAACTCCGTTTACTATCTCTGTCATTCCTACATGGTATGCAGGTCTTAATAAACCTTTCTTTTCACCACCTAATTGGATTTTTGGACCAGTTTGGACAATCTTGTACTTATTAATGGGGATCTCTTTTTATCTCATATTGAAAAAAGGATGGAAAAAGAAAGGTGTTAAAAGTGCTGGAATATTTTTCTTGGCTCAATTAGCAGTTAACTTTTTATGGACCCCGATATTTTTTGGACTAAAATCACCTTTATTAGGACTGATTACTATTTTGACACTGTGGGTTTTAATAGTTATTACCATGATAAAAGTTTATCCGCTCTCAAAATTAGCTTTTTACTTACTGATACCATATCTATTGTGGGTAAGCTTTGCTACGGTCTTAAATGCAGCGATTTTAATCCTTAATTAGACGGCAAGTGTTCATACGTATTTAAGAAATCGAATTCATCATCGGGGGATAACTGGGAAACCTGACATAAATGAAATAAATGTCACTACTGAAAAATGCTAAGTTTTTTCTAGTACTTGTTTAGGTCTAACTCCGGTTCCCGGAATAAAATTTATGAAGCTAGCAAAAAACGTCTGAAAATTTTGGAGAAAATCTTGCTTCGAAGGTCAGAATTGGAGGTTTTCAAAAACTATTCTGATTTGGAGCGGGATAAGGGAATCGGACCCTCGACTCCACCTTGGGAAGGTGGCGTATTGCCACTATACGAATCCCGCACTTTTGTACACCATTACACTATATGATATTTAGTTTGTGATATGCCTAAATACTGTACCTGATTTGGCTCAAAATTGCACGAGAATTAGCCTTAGTGATTAACACTAGTTATTTGATCGATTTGAGAATTGATAGCTTTGAAAATGATCTAACAAGACTTAGCAGAGTTTAATAGGTATCTGATCACTACCTATTTGTATGAAACTATGATCAGTAGTTTCATACTGTCTGATAAATCTTGTTATCAAAAACTCAATTCAAAAATATCAATCTTAAATCAACAAGTATTGATGTTGAAGATTATGAGTTTTGAAGATAGCTAGCTCTATCTACACACATAATCAAATCATCTCTCCCTGTTCAAAAATCCCTTTTCACTTTTTTCGCGAATTAGTTACGAGGGATTTTTAATACAGTTCCAGGTTCGATAACATCAGGATTGGTGATGTTATTTGCTTCAGCAATCTTTTGGTAAGCGTAGATATCTCCATAGGCTCGGCCAGAGATTGTTGAAAGCCAGTCTCCTGCACTAACAGTGTAAGTATCAGTGCTGATTTTTTCTCCCCATACAGTTTGGTTGATTGCTCCACCAGTACCTGCATCAACCATAGTAGTTGGTGCTGCTTGCATAGCTACTTCAGCTGCTGTTGCAACACTAGCTGCTGGAGTTGGAGAAGGAGTTGCTTCTGCCATAACTTCCATTGTTTCTAATTTAGGGATGGTTAAGCTTTGACCTACCTCTAAACTATTTTCATTTGGCATGTTATTAGCTGTAACAATTTCGTTGTACTTAAAACCATCGTCATAATATTTTTGAGCGATAGTGAATAAAGTATCACCTGGCTTAACAGTATAAGAACCTGGTAATGCATCTTTGCTAACATCTGCTACTTCGGTAGCTGCTGGAACTTCAGCAGTTTGTGCAGGTCCGAGATTTCGTGAACGATTAAAGTAATTGAATACTAAAACGCCAGCGACGATAACGATAAGCACACCTAAGATAAGATTTAGTAAAGCATTACGATTTTCTAAATCACTTTGAATACGATTTAGGAAACCAGGATTTGTATCCTCGCGTTCGATAACTATTTGTGGTTCAGATGTTTTTGTTCGAATTGCTTTTGTCTTGGTCTTTTTTGTTTTTGGCAAATTAATTCACCTCCTGTTCTTTTTTCGGAGGGCAGTCGATGAACAACTTTTATCGCAACTGGCGTTGGATGTCAAGAGGTGAGTGGGCAATTGAGCGAAGAAACACAAATCTTTTTATTCAAGCGAGACCGACGGGACTTCCTTCGGCTTTGCTCAGGATAAATCCTTCGGCTTCGCTCAGGATAAACTTCTCGTCTTAATTTTTAGCGTAGTGATTGTTATTAATTAATGTATGGGGTCAATGAAGAATTTACAAGCGAGACCGACGGGACTCGAACCCGCGACCTCTTCCGTGACAGGGAAGCGCTCTAACCAACTGAGCTACGGCCTCTCGTTTGCGACACCTTATAGGTGACTAGTCACGTATTGTATCAAAGCTAGGGTGAGAAATTCAAGGAATTCGTCATTGCGAGGGATGAAGCAATCTCCTTAGTCAGCAGTCGGTCTACCGCTAACCGTCTACCGCCAGCAGTTTGCAGCCAGACAGGGAGAAGATCGATTCAAGATTCCGAATTCTAAAATACTCTTGGGTGTCATTCCCGTGCACACGGGAATCCAGGCTTTTATGATATAGATTCCCATTTTCAGTTCGGCGATACTCACTGCAAGACATGGGAATGACAAGAAAACAGATTGCCGCGTCGATTTGTAGAGGACGGACAATAGTGAATTTGCAAATTTTTGCCGTTGGCAAATAGCCATATGTTGTCC
>CAZZEB010000030.1:0-9371 GCA_964652495.1 uncultured Gammaproteobacteria bacterium | reverse complement strand
CCTGATGAAGCTGCCCCAGCTGCTGTCACTGTCTTATCGACTAGTGTCCTCGCGGCTGCGGTAGTTGGACTCTTAAACCATAGTTGAACATGAAAGGCTGTCGTTCCGACTGCAAAGTCTGCATCCACATCACAAGCTCCGTTGTTGTCACTATCTGAACATAAGTAATCTGCACTGCCATCAAAGTCTAACCCTGTACCATGTACCCCGTTGACTCCATAGGTTGGAGCATTTTCTGGCTCTAATACATTGGCGATCGGTGAAGCATCGACTAAGTCACCACTTGTCTCGTTAAATGGAAACATCCCTTTGATCGTCGCTGCCATATATCCAGTCTCAAAACTGGTGGTGTAAAACTTTGACCATGGCTGGATCGTGGCACTCGAGACTGCATTGGTGTCATGAATCTCAGTTAACCCTTGTGAGTGTCCAACATAAATTAAGTCCCCAATACCCGTAGTCGTGTCAATTTCTGCCATTGAGGCCCGCTCAATCACCTCTAAGGCATCTGGTGCTCCGGTGGCAATAGTCGGCGCTGTCTTGGCTAACCGGGCTGGCCCAGCGGTGGCATTAAAAGCCTTGGCGACTGTTGTCACATTAGCGACTGCTGTATCGATCGAATTAGAGCTGGTCGTGATCAATCCAAACCGATCGACTGATGAGTCTGTTGAGTTTAAGCCGAATAACCGTCCTCGCTTGGTCACAAAGACTGCTTGGTAGTTGTCGGTAAGAGCTCCGTTACCATAGTCTAAGGTGTATCCCCCAGACAGGTTAATCACGCTCATACTATCATCGGTCGCTGTGGCTATGAAGGTCACTCCGTTTAATGGCCCTCCGTTGGTTAAGATATTGGCTCCCCCATAGATGACTGTCGCATGAACGTCATTGACTGCATTGCTGTTCAATGCCATCCGAGTTCTTGAGTCCACGTTGTAGGTCACCGCACTGTTCCGATCCCCAATACCTTTGTCACCTTGATCCCGATCTGTAGTGTTGTAGTTGTAAAGTCTGTCCCCAACAAAGTCAAAGGCATATAACCCTCCAGCTGATGAGCCATTGGCTCCGACATACAACACCCCGTTTAAGGCAAACACACTTGATGGATTGTTATTGGTATCTACCCCTAAAGCGTAACCTGATGAATGTTGATTGAAACTCATCCACAACGTATTGGTGTTGGCATCAAATATGTGAACTGCTGTGGTGGTGGCGACGATGATTGCCTTCTTTGGAAATGACGACTGCCCACACCGATCATCTGTCCCCACTACACAAGCATCCCCTGGCCCATCGTCTTTACCTTCTGTATACCAGCTTAACCCTCTGGATGTTACTGAGTCTGTCCAGGCTCCCCCATCTACATCTCTGGTTGTGTCATAGATAAAGGTATCTACTATATTAGATAAGGTCGTTTGATCAGCATACCCACCTCGGATCACATCCCCATTGACCTTCACATCACCTCGGTTTACATTGCTCCCTACTTGCAACATGCTACTAGGCGCTGTTGTACCTAGTCCTACGTTGCCACTGGCAAAACTAGCTGCATAGTTATTGGGAGCTCCAGTTTGAGCATCGACATATAAACCATATGAGTTGGTAGCTGTAGAGACTGCTCCAGCGGCTACTTTTATGGCATAAGTATTAGTTATGGTGGCTGATCCTGATCTGGCGGGGGCACCAGAGACTTCTAAGGTCGAAGCATTTGTAACATTTAATCCTGAAGCTGCAGTAATTGTTGATTGACCAATTAAATTAAACCGTTGAGTCGCATATGCACCAGTAATGGTATTGGTGTGTCCAGCAATATTAAAATCTATTCGCTCAGCAGTTAAATTAGTATAGTCACCTGGATTAATTGATAGGGCTGAACTACCGCCTGAGACTGCACCTGTTGAAATCTGTAAGGCTGCGGTTGGTGTAGTTGTCCCAATACCGACGTTGCCACTGGCAAAACTAGCTGCATAGTTATTGGTTCCACCAGTCTGAGCATCAACGAACAACCCATAAGACCGAGTTACTGCTCCAACTGCTCCTGCATCAATTTTTAATCCGTAGGAATTAGTGATAGCGGCTGATCCTGAGATAGCTGGAGCCCCACTAATAGAAAGCGTACTGGCGTTAGTAACAGTTTGTGAAGTAGCTGCGTTTAATGTTGATTGGCCAAAAAGATTAAACCTTTGAGTTGAGTACCCTCCAGTAATAGTGTCGGTATGACCAGCAACATTAAAATCGATTCTCTCAGCCGTTTGAGCTGTATATGCACCAGGGTTTATAGATAACCCAGCTGCTCCACCAGAGACAGCGCCAGTGACAATCTGCAAAGCTGCTGAGGGCTGAGTTGTTCCAATACCAACATTACCAGCTTCGAAAATTGCTGCATAATCCCAGCCTGTCCCAGTGTTTAGTGCTGCTTCATAAGCGCTTGTAGCGGTAATATCTGCGATATTCAAACCATAGAAGAGCTCGTCACCTGATGGAGAATTTACTGGTGTAATGCCAATATTAATTCCGTAATTAGTGTTCGCTGTACCATTACCAAACTCAGCTAGTACGTTTAGCGCACTAACACCATTAGTGATAATACCAGTAGTATTGCCTGTTAGGTCAATCTTTACTGCGTCAGCTGTTGGGATTGTAGCGGCGGTTGTATTCTCAATTTCAAGTTGGATATCTCCAGCATCACCATAACGTAAAGATAGTCTATCAGCAGCAGTAGACTTAGTAATGATTCCCCCTGAGGATCCGAAAGGTGAGGCTCCAGCACCAGCATCAGTACCACAAGCCAAATTACCATTGACATCGGTATCAATACTGTCACAACTAACCAAACCGGTAATTCGAGAGTTACCTAAAATATGAAGCTTAGTGGAGGGACTGGTGGTACCAATACCAACATTACCATCAGGATTAACTAAAATAGCCTCTGTACCGGCTGCTGAAGCCCGAAAAGGATATATGGTTGAGCCAGTTGATGAAGCTACATTAAATAGATATCCAGTAGCACTCGAATTAGTGGCTGAGTCTTCAATGGTAAATAAGTTATTTGCACCTGTGGCATTTCCCCAGGTAAAAGTAGTTGTTTTAGCACTCTCCCCAATCAACTGATACATATTTAAAGATAGAGAAGAGGTTGGTGCAGCAATCGAAGACCAAGTTGTGGTAACAGTGGAACAGCTGCTGTAAGCAGGGGCACTGCCCGCACCAGTTGACTTAAGACATTCTCCGTTACTCCCAGTGGTAGTGGTTTCTAAAGCACTCCCATCGTAATAAACCACGCCATAATTATTTGAAAAGCTACCAGTATTAGTACCTCCCATAGATATTGGTAATTCACTACTAACTGCCCATGTACCACTATTTACAGTCGGAACACCTGTCGATGATGATGTATCTAAATTAGTACCACCTCGATTAGCGGTTAGAGTAGCCGCAACTGACCAAACACCACTAGATAAAGTTGGGACCCCAGTTGAAGAAGCGAAGTTCTGTCCGGTTCCACCGTATTGGGAACCAATAACAGTACCATTCCAAGTACCAGCAGCCAATGTGCCCACTCCGGTGATACTAGTGTATGAACCACTGACTCCAGCTGATTGAATGACACCGCTACCATTAATAATTTGAGTTCCATTAACTCTTAAGACATCGTTATACCCGCTACCAATATTTAAAGCATAAAAGGTATTTGAATTCGGAGTAGCAGGTGAATTTAATAACACACTATTCAAAGTATTGGTTCCTGACGTGGCAGTACCATTTGGAGTTATCGATATGCCGTTTACTGTAACCGAACCTGATGCAGAACCATTCGTGAAGCTAAGACCATGACCTGAGGTAGCATCCGTAGAGGAAGAATAGGTTTGGGTTAATCCCCCAGCACCGTCAACTAAAAATACATCAGATAACGAAGAGCCGCTCTGAAATCTAAGCAAATTGAAGCCAGAACTAGCAGCGCGATTAACTGACGCGAAAATTACCTCCCCCGCAGTAGCAAATGTCGAGGCAGTATTGCCAACTTGAAGATTAAGTAATCGTTTAGTTCCAGTACCAGTACCAACACCAGCACTATTGGTGACTGAAATACCGGTAAAACCACCAGTCGTCCCACCCAAGGTACTGTCAGTAATAACGACCCCTAAGCCGGTTGCAGATTGACCGCTTCCAGAAGCAAAAGTACTAGTGATCGATTGACCTCGTCCAGTGGTTACACTACCGGTAGTCACTGCAACCGCAGTACCGGTAGTCACTCCAGTAGTCAAGCTTATACTACCAGTTTGAGCTGCCCGACCTATCGTGATTGCCGTAGAATTGGCATTACCAATGGTTAGAGTTCCGGAGGCAGCGTTAATTGTGGCACTAGCACCAAGGTTTAGAGTTGTAGTAGAACCCATACCTAAGGTGGCAGCTGTTGTAAAGGTTGCTAAAGATGATGTAGTTAAGGTGGTTGCTGTAGAAGTAATGGTATTACTGCCTGAATTTAAAGCTAAATTATTGGCTCCAGTAGTAGCAATTGTTAAACCAGCAGCTGCTGTAATATTTGTGCCAACACTGGTCAGAGAACCAGTTGAAGTGATGTCGATGCTGGGTGTATTTAAAATATTGCTGCCGATTGTCCCAGAAATATTAATAGCATCAGTTAGCGTACCTGCTGACTGAGCAATACTTAAACCGTTGGTTAAAGTCCCAGCACCACTTTTATTAATTTGGAGCCCATTTGCTACTGTTCCAGAACCATTACTAATATTGATATCTACGGCATCGGCTCCCCCTTGAGACTGATTAAAGACCGCTGTATTGGCCGCCACACCAGAGGTGGCGTTAACTGTTAGTCCCACTACTGAATCAGCTGTTGGAGTTACTGTATTATCAGCAGTGGCAGCTGGAACTTGTTGAATACAAGCTGAACAGCCACTGCTAACTAATGACCATTGCATGACACCGCTGGTATCGGCAGTTAAGTAATAACCGGTGTTAGCACCTGCTGCTGCTGTTGGTAAGGTATAGGTCAAACTAGTCCCACCTTGATTACCAACCTGAAATGTAGTCGTCCCAGCAGCTGCTGAGGAAGCCAAAGTTAAAGATCCTGAGACATCTGAAGGATTACCTAGGGTTAAAGCTCCGGTTTTAGAGAGGATTGCTGTATCTACAGTTCCGTTATTAACTACCAATGCATTTAAATTACTACCGCTAGCACCTGATAGTGTGATCAGTAAACCAGTCTGATCTTGAGCACCGGTGCCGCTTAGAGCGATTGATTGACCAATCAGTGCACCAGACAAATTTGCTGAATCTGTAACTGATAAAACAGTTCCTGAGGTTTTTGTTGATGTAGCACTAATACCACCGGTTCCACTTGTAAATGTCAGTCCAGTATTCGAGGTGCTGTTACCAATCGTGATCGCCCGAGTATTTGTCGTACCAATGCCGATAGATCCATTGGAACTCGCCCCTGCACCGCTATCAATACTAATCGATCCTGAAGTTCCTGATGTTGAGGTATCCCCAGATTGGATCACTAGGTTGCCAGAATTACCTGCAGTAGCCGCACCAGTATTAAGAGTCAAGGCTTTGGCATTACCAGTTGTGGTCACAGTCATTGCACCATTACCACTTTTCGGAGATAGACTTAGATCACCTGAACTGTAAGTCACGCCTAAGCCATTTACCTGGTCAGCATTAAAAGCATATGGCACACCCGTAAAACGAACTCGTGGAGACATTTCACCTGCTCCATCATTGTTAAAAGTAATGCCTAGATAGATTGAGTCAGTATTAAAATTAACAGAGCCTGGTAAACTAGTAATTGATCCTAAGGAAACTCGAAATATGCCATTTGTAACTGTAACTTGATTACCACCATCGTGATCCTCTGTCCAAATAGGACTACCACCGCTAGCTGCGGTATATAGGCTAAAACTAAAATCATAATCGCCATCCGTGACGTTAGTGCCATTGGCATTAACAACTTTTCCTTGAAAGTTGATCTGCTTGAGAATACCGTCTGCAGCTCTGGCAGGAGTAGTTAGAAGTTGGCCTAAAACTAAAAACAAAGCAACCAATAAAAGAAATCTAGACTTATTATTATAAAAGGCCATAGATTAATCCTAATTAGCCTGGAGACATGGGTCAAACAACCAAATTATTCGTATAATATTGCATACTTTTATATACTATTGAATAGTAAATCAGACTGATTATTGTGCCACAAAGTGAGTTTTTGTTAGTCTGAGATTATGAGGTTTAAACTGCTAGCTGTAATTGGATTGTTTTTTGGACTATTTCAGCCAATTATTGTCATGGCTGGACCAAGCACAGTTAACTACGAACTCCAGGAATATGGCTTTGGAGCTGGAGGCACAGAGAACTCATCGACTGTTAATTATGGTTTATTTGGAGTTTTAGGAGAGACTGATTCAGGATCAGGACAGACAATAAATTACTCCTCTCTCCCCGGTTTAACTTTTACGATGCAAGCGAATGTTCCAGCAGCCCCTAGCTGGACTAATCCCGCGACTAACTATGACCGCTTACTATTAATAATCGATTCGGGTGATAATCCCGATGATACTACCTTCGCAGTCGCTATTAGCGATGATAACTTTGCAACCACCCAGTATATCCAAAGCGATTTTACGATCGGCCCAACTCTGGGTAGCGAGGATTGGCTAACCTATTCCGGAGTCGGGAGTTGGAATGATACGACTGGCCGATTTATCTCTGGGTTAACTGCAGATACAACCTATCAGGTTAAGGTCAAAGCTAAACATGGTGATTTTACTGAGTCCGGATGGAGTCCAACTGCTACAGAATCAACTGATGTCCCCTCATTAACTTTTGGAGTAAGTTCTTCATCTATCAGCTTCAATAATTTAAATGCTGGCAACTCTTATACAGATAATAGTAAGACTACTGTCTTAACAACCTCAACAAATGCTTATAACGGTTACAGTGTTTATGGAAGAGTGACTGGTGCTCTAACCTCCGGAAGTAACCAAATTGCTAATTATATCGACCCAAATTCAGCACCAACAACTTGGGCAGGAACTGGATTTGGATATACTACGGATGATAATGATTTGGCAGGTGGCACGGCAGATAGATTTACCAACGGTGGACCCAAATATGCTGGATTTGGAACTTCCTCTCCTGGGGATCCAGTGGCAGACCATAGTGATGCTGTAGAAAGTAGTGCCATTATTAATGAACAGTTTACTGTCAGCTATCGGGTAACAGCTTCAAATAACACGGTTGCTGGAGATTACAGAACAAATGTCATTTATGTAGTGGTACCAGTTTATTGAGAAAAATAGAAATAAGAAAGCAGTTAAAAATGAAAATAATAGCTCAGTTGATACTATCGCAGTTAATAATAACGCTCGTTTGTGGTTTAATCATGCCGCCCACTATTCAGGCTCAATCAGCTCAGCCTAATACTACGACTCTACAGTTATTAAAAGTAAGCCCTGTTATTATTCGTCCAGCTTTAAATCCAGGACAAGTTCAAACTTATCAAATTGAGGTTGAAAATCTATTAGATCAACCAATGCCTATGTCCGCTCAAATAGAAGGCTTTGATGCTAGTGATGAAGAATCCGGATTCAATATTGTGAATCAGCCAGAACATAGTCCATTAGCCGATTGGATAACAATTAGCCCAAAAGACATTATTATTCCTGCAAAATCTAAACAAATAATCGAATTAACAATTAATATCCCTTCTCAAGTTAATCTTGGTGGTTATTATGCAATGATGTATTTAACACCAAATCTAAATGATAGTACCCTGTCCGTTAAAGGTCGGATAGGGGTGTTAATTTTAGCGAGCATTGGTGCAGTGGCAGATGATCAATCTAAACCCGAAGTCGTTGAATTTAACTTTGATCAATGGATTTATCAGAAAAGTCCGGCACAAATGCAATTAAGAATAAAAAATCCAGGATTATATTTTCAGAGTGTGAAACCAAGATTAACTATTAAACCTCTATTTGGAGAGTCAAAAGAAGTCTTTTTAGACGAGAAGGTCATCATGCCCGGTAAAATCAGACGATGGCAAGAGAATGTCGATTTTGAGTCAATTTTTAGCGGAATTTACTTTATTAAAGTTGAGATTCAAACTGCTGAACAACCAATACTGTTGTATCAACAATTAATTGTCTTCCCAATCGTCTGGTTTGGAGTTGGTTTGGTTGGTTTGTGTATATCAATATTAATTTGGACCAAGCGACGAGGATTAAGTAAGGCAATCAATATCTTAATCAAAGGAGATTAATGAATTTAAACAAATTGCCGATACTAATTATCTTAACAGTCCAATTTCTTGTTTGGCCGACAGTGGCTAGGGCTGAAGATTTTAATCTCCATGTTACCCCAGTTAAGATCAAGTTTTTGGATTCAGTTCATACTACTCAGAAAATAAATTTAAGTTTATTTTCACCAAATACAAAAGATAAAACCCTTTACCCCTTTGCACTAGATTGGAAATTAGCCAATGGCAAATTTAATTATGAAATATCTAATTGGTTCAATATTGATCAAGAGGAGATTGTTATCAATGACACTCAGGACCATCAAGTCGTTTACGAGATGACTCCTCCAGTTGGCGCTCCGATCGGTCAGTATTTAAAGCTAATTGGAGTTTCAAATCAAGAATTCAGCTGTGAAACTAGTGATTCAGCACCGATTATGATTGGGGTTCCAGTAATTGCTCAGCTAGCGAAAGATTTGCCAATTATTGCCAATGATTTATCCTTGCCTGAAGATCAACGATTATATTCAAAGCTTAGTTTAGTTGAGTTTAAACAAAGATATAATCCACTTAACTTTGAACAGGTATTTGACGTTAAAATTGCTAATCATGGAAATATATCTGGAACACCAATCGGTTATATTTTGATAAAAAATAAAGCTGGAACAGTATTAGATAAAATCAGTTTAAATCCGTCATTAGCTGCTATCTTGCCGACTGAGGAAAGAATTTCAAGTTAGACATAATGGGATATTATCCGGAACTTTGACTGCGCAATTATGGCTTGGAAGTGATGATAGTTTGCAAACAGAATCACCTACTTTGATGAAAGAGTTGTCATTTAGCTTCATTTCTCGGGATCTAATAGTAACGACTGTTGAATTACTATTGTTAATTATCATTGCGCGATTAATTGTAATTCCCCATCTTAACTCAAACTTTAAAGCAGTCGGTCATTTAGTGGTGATTATCGCGATTATCGGAGTTTTATTTCAAATCTATAGCGGCTATCGAAATAATCAAACGCTCGGTGTATTAGCACCAAATGATGATACCAAACAAGTTAATATCACGGCGAATGTGACTGATAATACTGGCTTAAAGGTGGTTCAAAGTGAAGGAA
>CAZZEB010000029.1:0-9441 GCA_964652495.1 uncultured Gammaproteobacteria bacterium | reverse complement strand
GTTAATCTTTTTTTTCCTTCATCTGTTAATTCGTTATTAATAATTTGATCTCTAATGCGATCAACTATACTGCTAATAACGGTAAAATCGAGGTTTCAGTTTCTGTTGGAAACAGTGAGGTGATTACCGCAGTCAAAGATACCGGAAAAGGTATTCCTAAAGACGCATTAGACCATTTATTTACCAAGTTCTTCCGTGTTCAAGGAGCTCTGGATACCTCTAGTAACTCCAAAGGTACAGGTTTAGGTCTGTATCTATCAAAATCTATTATCGATCTTCATCACGGCAGAATTTGGGTTGAATCTGAAGTAGGAAAAGGCTCAACTTTTTACTTTTCTCTACCAACAGCTCGAATTGAGAATAATTCACCAATTAACATTCCGGGATTAAGTCCAATCATCAATTAGTTGTCTTGACAATCCCCTCTAACTACCGTACGCTGAGTGAGAACTATGGACCCTAAAAAGATCTTAATCGTTGAAGACGAAACCTTTATCGCCGACCTCTATTCACGCCAGCTAACCAACGAAGGGTTTGCTGTTAGTGTCGCCAATGAT
Source organism: uncultured Gammaproteobacteria bacterium (assembly GCA_964652495.1). Lineage (GTDB taxonomy): Bacteria > Patescibacteriota > Microgenomatia > Daviesbacterales > UBA10151 > CAYTXH01. The sequence goes on along the minus strand of CAZZEB010000029.1, from coordinate 8,884 downwards.
GGTGTTTCTGGGTTAAAAACACTTGAAGGTCAACCATTTGATCTGCTTTTACTCGACATCATGTTACCCGGAATGAATGGTTTAGAGTTACTTAAAGAATGGAAGTCAAAAAATCCCGGCAAGCCACTTCAGGTTTTATTACTCACCAACTTAGGACAAGATGCAGTTATTAAAGAAGGTTTTGCTTTAGGCGCGTCAGGATATTTAATCAAAGCTTCATATACTCCAGCTCAAATCGTCACTGAAGTCAAAAATGCGTTAGCTGGAAAACAAGCTGGTTCACCAAATCCTGCCATGGGCCAAACTAATAGCATGGCAATGCCACTCGACACCACAGTTGGATTGCCAGACACTTCAGTCTCTGCAGCCCCTACTATGCCAGAACCTACTCCTGTAGTTTCGACACCTGCTACAACTCCACCATTAACCATGGCGGTTGAAACTCCAAGTGGGGATCATAGCCTGCCAACTTCAGCAAATATGATTACAGCATCAGCTTTACCAAACAGCCAAACAACTCCATCAGTCGATGCTAATCCAGCCCCGGTTGGACCAACAGCTACTATGCCTGATGCCAATCCAGCTACCACCACTTTTCAACCCACAGAAACACCTCCCATGCCAGTTAATCCTTTATCCACAGACACTCAAAACAATCAGTCTTAAAATTTTTTATAATACGGAATTTAAAAGGGAAATTTAAAAATTAGTCTTCAATTGAAGCCTGCATTACTTTTAAAGCTTCTTCTCGATTACCCCATGAATTGATCTCAACTTTTTTATTTTGGAGATCTTTATAATGTTCAAAATAATGTGTTAATTCTTTTTGGAAATGTTCGCCCAAATCAGATAGATCTTTAATATGATTATATCGAGGATCATCTACTGGAACAGAAATAATTTTCTCATCTTTCTCCCCACTATCAACCATATAAATTACACCAATTGGTCGAGCTGTTACCATACACCCAGAAAAAGCTGGCGCATCTAAAATCACAATGCCATCTAAATGATCACCATCTTCTGATCGAGTTTGAGGAATAAATCCATAATCATAAGGTAAAGCCATTGCTGTGTAGAAAACACGGTCGATCTTGATGATATCTAACTCTTCATCGTACTCATATTTATTATGAGAATTTTTTGGCATTTCGATAACTAAGTTAAACTCTTCTGGATATTTATCGCCACGAGGTAAGTTTTTAATATTCATTACGTGGATAATGTACTAAAGAGCGGGGAATGTGTCAAGTTTTATCTAATTAGATAGTTTTTACTGATGCGACTTCGAAATATCCATTTGCACGAGCAATTAACACTCTATGCGGTTGAGATGAATTTATAACGGCTGGATGATAAATTAAATAACCTTTTGATTCTTTTACTGGTGCCAATTCATCAGGTTTATTTAATACTGTGTTTACTAATTCTTTTAATCTGTCATTAGGTATTATCTGCTTATCCGCTTTTGTTTTACTTACCGGAAATCCATTTCCATCAACATAAAAACTCATTATATATTCTACTACACCATTATGTTCAGACCGGTAAAAAGTAATATCTCTAGAACCTAAAATACTAGGTGGTCGTTTATCTATACCATACAAAAAATACATATCTGTTTTATACTCTGCATCAGCTTTATGACGAGATATCATAGAACCGGTCGCAATATATTCAGCAGTAGTCAACCTTGCAATATGAGAATCGACAATCAGTTTACAATCCCCAGTAAGTATTTCATCACTCATCTCATACATTCCTAAGCGTGAGATATCCGCTTCATTACTTAATGAGTTTTTAAAATTTTCTACCTTAGCTCCTGCAACGAGGCCAGCACCAAGTAATCCTGCTCCTAATAAAAAACTTCTCCGATTTATTTCCATAACTTAGACATTATATAATACTATGGGTTATATTGTCAAGTACTTATATAGTCTCTATCATTTACAAAATAATAGTGCTTTAAATAATTGTTGGCAGCGAATGATCACTCCTCCAAGATTATTAAATGTAATAAGGTTATTTTGAGAGATCATTGACTACAGAATATTAGGCAAACGCAGGTCGTGGCTCAACGGGACGCTTTACTTGTCCAGCCATTGGTGGGTGAATCAGTGCCACTTTCAAAACTTCATCAACATGCTTAACAAATACAAATTGCAAATCTTTTTTAACAAAATCTGGGATATCCTCTAAATCTTTCTCATTATTCTCTGGTGCAATCACTGTTTTAACTCCTGCTCGATGAGCTGCAATCACCTTTTCTTTTAATCCACCAATCTCTAAAACTCGACCTCGAAGTGTAACCTCCCCAGTCATAGCTACATCTTTTCGAACTGGAATTCCTGTAAATGCTGAAATAATTGCAGTAGTTAAAGCGATACCAGCAGAGGGTCCATCTTTTGGAATAGCACCTTCTGGAACATGAATATGAACATCAAAACGATGGAAAAATCGCTCTGGCAAACCAAGTTCTTTCCAATGTGCTCGCACATATGACATTGCAGCTTGAGCGGATTCTTTCATCACATCACCTAACTGACCAGTTAAGACAATTTGACCCCGTCCCGGCATCAAATTAACCTCAATAAACAAAATATCTCCACCACTTTCAGACCAACTTAAACCAGTCGAAGCTCCCACCATATCCTCAATCTCAGCCAGCTGTGGTAAGAACTTAATAGGGCCTAAATAGCTACTAACATCTTTAGCAACTACTTTTATAGTGCCTTTAGCGTCACCCTCGGCAATCTTTCTAGCTACTTTTCTGACAATTCCTGATAATTCTCGCTCTAGACTTCGAACACCAGCTTCTCGAGTATATCCTTCAATTACCCCATAAACTGCTTTATCATCAATGCTGATTTGATTTGGCTTCAAACCACTAGCTTCAATAATCTTCGGAATTAAGTATTTCTTAGCAATATGAAACTTCTCATCATGTGTATAGCCAGAATATCGAATGATCTCTAAACGATCTCGCAAAGCTGGTGGAATAGTTTCCAACATATTAGCTGTAGTAATAAACATCACATTTGATAAATCAAATGGAACTTCCAAATAATGATCAGAAAAAGCGTTATTTTGTTCAGGATCTAAAGCTTCAAGTAAAGCTGCAGAAGGATCACCACGATAATCTGCCCCAATTTTATCAATTTCATCCAACATAAATACTGGATTAGTAGTGCCAGCTTGCTTAATCGCTTGAACGATTCGTCCTGGCATTGACCCAACGTAAGTTCGTCGATGACCCCGAATTTCAGCTTCATCACGAATACCACCTAAACTAACTTTGACAAATTTTCGACCGAGAGCCTTTGCAATTGATTTACCAATTGAAGTTTTACCTGTACCTGGAGGGCCAGCAAAACACAAGATTGGACCTCGAACCTTACCTGCTAATTTATAAACAGCTAAATACTCGACAATTCTTTCTTTAACTTTCTTTAATCCATAATGATCTTCATCTAAAATCTCATCCGCCTTTTTAAGATCAACTTTGTGTTTTGGTGCAGGTTTCCATGGTAAATCTGTTAACCATTCTAAATAATTACGAATATAACCAGCTTCAGGATTATAAGAAGACATCTTTGATAATCGATTTAATTCTTTAATCGCCTTCTCCCGCACCTCTTTTGGCATTGCAGACTTTCGAATCTTCAAACTAAATTCATTAACTTCTTGGTTTTCTTGATTCTCCCCTAACTCTTCTTCAATTGAGCGCATTTGCTCTCGCAAAATAGCTTCCTTTGTCATTCGAGACACTCGTTCTTGAGTATGTGATGAGATCTTTTGGGAGATCTCTAAAATTCTAATTTCTTTAGCTAATAACTCAGAAACTCTTTTTAATCTTTCAATTGCTGAGCTAGTTTCTAAAATATGTTGTTTATCAATAGTTTTAAAATCAATTGATTGAGCAATAGCATTTACTAACTGATTTGGATCATCGTTGTAAGACAAAATTGACCAGTTTTGAAGAGTATTTGGATCGATCCAAGGATTGCCTGATAATTCTAAATATCTCTTTAATTGTTCTTTAAGAGTTCGAGTTAAAGCCTCAGTTTCATCATTTCTTTCAAATAATTCAGGAATTTCTTCAATTTCAGCCTCAAAATACGGCTCATTTTGAATATAACTCTTAATTGCTACTCGGACTAGTCCTTCTGCTTGAACCTGATATTCATTTTCAACTTTAACTACTCTTTTAATTAAACAAACAGTTCCAATTTGATATAAATCTTTAGCGGTAGGTTCATCGAGTCTCTCATTTTTTTGAGTAACAAAGACAATTAAACGATCAGCACTAAATGCCGCATCTAAAGCTGCTCTTGATTTAGCTCTACCACAAATAATTGGTACATTAGCACCTGGAAAGATAACTGTACCTCGAAGAGGACCAACTGGTAGCACGCTTTTTAATTTAATTGGATTACTTATTTGATCGGATGCCATATTTAAAGTCTGATAATGACTATTTGTGCTCTGAGTTTACCACAAAACAAAGCTCATTACCAATTAGCAGAATACTAGCATGAGTGCTAAATACTGTCAACTAGCAATCGTCAGACTACCACATATTATTAAGAAATATGTCAGAAATGGCTGAGAGAACCTTCTAATATATACTTCATTAAATATAGTAAGTATTATATAGTATAATAACTATATGGATGATTGTGGTGTTTCTAAAACATTAAAAATAATTGGTAGTAAGTGGACAATGTTAATCCTCCACCGATTATTTGAAGGCAAAAAAAGGTTTGGCGAACTTCAACGCGCGTTAGAAACAATTAGTCCTAAAACTTTATCTCAAAGATTACAGGAATTAGAACATGATGGCATCATTACTCGCCAAGTTTTCGCGGAAGTTCCGTTACATGTTGAATATATTCTGACAGATAAAGGCCATTCTCTCAAAAAAATCTTCACTGAAATGGGCAAATGGGGAGACAAAATTTAGAAGGGATAGAAGGAGAAATAGGTATATATTTCAAAATGATTTACTAACCATCTGCTTCCCCCAACATACCATACGCTTAAAATAGTTCCTATAAAATATGAACATCTGGCAATCTTTACCAAAACCAATTTTAATCTTAGCTCCCATGGATGATGTTACTGACGTAGTTTTTCGTCAAATTATTACCGAAGTTGGTAAACCTACTTTATTATTTACAGAATTTACTAATTGCGATGGACTAAACTCACCAGGACGAGAAAAATTACTCACACGCCTTCGTTACACCCCCGAGCAAAAACCAATTATTGCTCAAATTTGGGGTGCTGATCCAGACACTTATTATAAGTCAGCCCAACTGATTGAAGAAATGGGTTTTGATGGTATAGATATCAATTTAGGCTGCCCTCAACGTGATGTCTTAAAACAAGGATGCTGTGCTGCATTAATCAATTTCCCACATCGGGTTAAACAATTAATCGAGGCAGTTAAAGCTGGTGCTCCAAATACACCGCTTAGTATCAAAACCCGCATTGGGGTTAATCAAATTATTACGGAAGACTGGATCGGTTTTTTACTCGAACAAGATCTTGCTGCTATCACTGTCCATGGACGAACAGCCAAAGAGATGTCAAAAGTTCCAGCTCACTGGGATGAAATCGGTAAAGCAGTTCAACTTAAAAATAAGATTGCTCCTCAGACTATTTTGATCGGGAATGGCGATGTTCAATCAGTTGCTGAAGCTCACTCTAAAGTTCAAGAGTATGGTGTAGATGGAGTTATGATAGGCCGCGGTATATTTAACAATATTTGGATGTTTAAAACCGATCATCCTGATTATCAAGCCAGCTTACACGAGAGATTTTCACTATTATTAACTCATCTTGATCTATTTCATCAAACTTGGGGGACAACTCAAAATTTCGCGATTATTCGCAAATTTGTTAAAGCTTATATTAATGGTTTTAATGGTGCTAGCGAAATCCGGCAGGAGTTAATGACCTGTCAAAGTTACGAAGAATTAAAACAAGCCATTCAAACTCACCAAGCAAGCTTATCCAGTTAAAAAATTTGTACCTTGTCCATATGGCATCTTAACATCTACTATCATTAGAACTGCCGATTACATCCCAAAAAATCAATAATCAACACCAGGTTTAGCTAACCAACCTTTTTCAAAAGCATGCTTTAGTTGAGTCATCTCAGTTGCTGTATCCGCTAAAGCAATTAAATTTGGTTTAGCGTGATGACCTGTTAGCACTAAATCTAGTCTTATTGGTTTATCCTTAATTAACTTTTTAACGTCTTCAAACTTAACGAGTTTAGCTGCAATCGCTCCAACAATCTCATCAGCGATCACCACATCCCATTTATCCGAGAGTGCTTCTTTATATAATAAATCCATGGTTTTTTTGGCCATGGCAACATGCTCCTCAAATTTATGAGTATCATCAAACAATTTCACGAAACCTAATCCACCTTGAATTAGCTTCACGTAAGGTGCCAACATTTTGACCCCTTCGACTTCACCAGTAAACCAAGTTTTACCAAATTGAACAATTAAAACTTTTCGCTTATATCCAGCAGCTCTTAGTGCTAAACCTAAAGAAGCAGTAGTTTTACCTTTACCCTCACCGGTATAAACAATCACCAAACCATGTTTGGTTTCTTTATACTTTGGCTTAGGCTTAGTAGTTTCTGACATTCCCGCAGTATAACTAGTTATTATAAAATCGCCAATACACTAGATATTGTGTGTCTTAAGCTTCATTAGATTGAACTGATTGACTCTTTTCAGCTTCAGCAGCTCTTTCTTTCCAAGGCCCAACAGTAATTCTATAATGTCCACCTACTCTTTCCAAATTTGAAGATGGAATCAAAACGCGGTGGTGATCTCTTTCGCAAATAAACATACGTTGATAAGCTTCAGCTCTTTGAAGCATTTCTGCTTGGATATCTTCAAAGCTAGAATTACGTAATCGACAAGATCCTGTCATCTCAACTATAGGAGACGCATTGGAGAGTACCGTTTCACGAGAAACTTCTACTCCAGTTTGAGCTACACCACCTAAATTAGTTTGCGGAATTCTAGGTAAAAACCGAGATACAAAACTATTAATTATATTTCCTTTTCGCTCTAAATGTGGCATTAAAAATACCTCCTTTCTCTAAACTATTCTGTTTTTCCGTCGGTAAGTGAAATTATCGGCGTACCGCTAAAACGGCATCCCTCGAAGACTCGGTAGAAGCTACCTAGAGAAGGGGGTTTGAGCTAAAACATCAGCCAAACTCCACGCTTCTTAAAAAAGTAACAGAGAATATTTTCCTATAAACGAGGCTAACAGTCAAGATCTGTACCTCAACATATTCAGTTCTACCCAGTAATCTTAACCTTGTCATCCCGGACTTGATCCGGGATCTATATAATAAATAATATTCAGGACGCCGCTATTCTCCTGTCTGCCGACAGGGAGAACTGAATATCTACCTGTACCAGATTGACTCAGTTGACACAGTGTCAACATTTTTGAGAAACTACCGGTGGAACTATATTCTTTGCCCTTTCCTTTTCGTGTATTTAATTAGATTAAGTAAGTGTCCGGATGATGGGATTCGAACCCATATGCTGGTCGGCACGGATTTTCTAAATCCGCGTGGCTACCGTTTCACCACATCCGGGTAAACTCTTACTTAATCTAGCTAAGCACGCGAAACAACCTCTCGCGAGGCACTCACCTTAACCAGTTACTAATCCATGTAAATTAGAATTACCTAGCCAAGGTTTGCACCTTAACTTTTTTTGGACAGGTATATTTGGAGATATTAGAAGAAAGCCAGTCTGTTAAGTTTTTAGTTAAAAGTCTTCCTACCTCAATCTCTTCCCTTAATTAACATTTACTATAACCACAGGAATAACATTTCTGACAACCTTCTTCGCGAACTAATGTCGCACCACCACACTCAGGACATAAATCAGCATGAGCTGTTTTATCCATTCCATTAGTCATCTTTGGCATCTCTAATTGTTGTTCAACTACTGGAGCAGATACAGAATCATCAATTAATCCAAGTGGCACCATCTCAGAACCAGTCTCAACACCAGCTTCACAAACTGCAACTTCTTCAGCCAAAATCTTAGCCACAGCATCAGCCAAACTCATAACTCGATCTTTTCCAAAACCAACGTGATGTGAACCACCAATACCTCGCAACTGTGCCACAATTCTCTTAGCTGTATCTAACCGATTTCCTTGAGTATATCGCAATGTCATTGAAATCAATCGACCAATAGCTTCAGCATCTGCACTGGTGTGCATTCCACCTTTAGCAATATTAATAAACACTTCAAATGGTTTATTATTTTCATCTCGATTAACAGTCATAAAGGCTTCTCCCATTGGAGTCATAACTTTATAAGTTCGACCTGGTAACATCATTGGTCGGTGTAAAGTTGCACTCGGTTCAGCAGCAATTTCGACTTTAACTTCTGGCTCTTTTTTCTTATCATCGATATGGCTTAACACACCCATTCTTGAACCATCTCGCATATAAGTTACCCCCTTACAACCCAAGTCATAAGCATCCATGTATAACTTCTCAACATCTTCAACTGTATGATCATTTGGCGCATTTACTGTTTTTGAAATTGATGAATCAGTATATTTTTGAATTAAGGCCTGAACCTTAACGTGATCATCAGGAGTCAAATCATTAGCAGAAACAAAATAATTTGGTTTTTCTTGGCCAGGATTTGCATCTAACCAAGCTTTATACAAAGGATGATAAATAACGTGTTCTCCAATTCGATCTTTTCGAACCATCGCAAAATCATAAACTGGTTCAATACCTGAAGAAACTCCAGAGATTAAAGAAGTAGTTCCTGTTGGAGCTTGAGTTAAGATAACTGCATTTCGAATACCTTGC
>CAZZEB010000028.1:0-9565 GCA_964652495.1 uncultured Gammaproteobacteria bacterium | reverse complement strand
AAATCGAGAAACTAGGTTATTGGAGCGACTTCCGAAATACAAACGGGAGCGGGTGTAAGTTAAAAAGAGTTGTTCTTTGGCACGAGTAATACCCACGTAAGCTAATCTACGTTCTTCTTCCATTTCATCTGGATTAAGCATTGATCGGGAATGAGGAAACAACCCTTCTTCCATTCCAACTAGAAAAACAATTGGAAATTCTAATCCTTTTGAAGCATGAATGGTCATTAAAGTAACCATTGAGGAGGTGTTTTTAGTTCAATTAGCATCCGGTAATTGATTGTCTTTAACTAAGGCAACATTTTCTAGAAATTGATCAATTTGAGGGAATTCTTCAGCAACTGATAAAAGCTCTTTAACGTTTTCAATTCTAGATTTACCTTGTTCACTACCGTCTTCTAAATAATTTAAATAATCAGTAGAGTGTAAAACGACATCAAGAATTTCTCGGGTAGTTGGTTTTGTTACGGTAGCTGTGGCTTCTTCTTGTTGGAGGAGTGATTGTAGTGGGATCACAGCTTCAAAAAATCTAAGCGCACGACCTTTGCCTAATTTTTCGATTCGCTTTTTGGCAATGGAGTCGTTTGGATTGGTGACGAGTCGAAGATAGGATAGGACGTCTTTAATTTCTTTTCGTTGGTAAAATTGTAATCCGCCGATAAGTTGATAGTGAATACCAGTTTTGAGAAAGGCTTCTTCCAGACTTCGAGATTGAGCATTGGTGCGATAAAGAACAGCAAAATCTGATAACTGATGATTCTTATTTGATAATTCGCGAATTTTTTCGATGACATACATTGCTTCATCAACTTCTGTTCTGGCTTGAAAAGGAGTGATTTTAGCTCCAGCGTGTTTGTCAGTCCATAATTTTAAAACTGGGTGACTTTTATTTTCAGAGATAATCGCGTGAGCAGCATCTAAAATAATTTGAGTAGAACGATAATTTTGTTCTAAATGAAAAACTTTGGCTTGAGGATAATCTTTTTGGAAATTAACGATATTGCGAAAATCAGCGCCCCGAAAAGCATATATTGAGTTATGAACTACTACTCCGTTGGCGATATAGTTATGAAGAATATCTACATCTAAATCATAAACTGGTCCATCATATTCTTCGATGGTGATTTTCTTAACTTGGTCGGTAATAATTTGTCCGTTTTCCAGAATACCAATTTCCATACTTGGTCTTAAATGACTGGCTGGTGTAAATGGGAATTTTTTATGGTCGACAATGAAAGCTGATTGATCAATAACTAAATCACCTCCGTCTTTAGATATTTTTTCAGCTAAACTTAAAGCATTTACGTAACTCCAATGTGAGGTTTCGATTCTCCAAGTATTACTATTGCCGGCTCTGGTGTAATGTCCCAATGATTGGAGTTGTTGCTGAAGTGGTTGATTGGAAGTGTTGATCGATACCCGATGGCCACACCAAGGACTTTGGATGGAGGGTCGTTTGTCACTGAATAAACTTAAATGTACTATTTGACGGTTGGGTGATGTAGTACTGGCAATGCCTTTGGGATGATGGTGAGGGTATTCATTGAATAGGTCAAGATCACTGAAAAGTCGCTGTACTCTTTTTTCTGTGTTAATTGTTCTGAATAGATTATTAATATGTTCTTGGGTGATTAGCATCGATCTTCCACCTGTTGAAAAGACCATACTAGGAATTCCATATTCCACTACAAACCAATGTTCCCAAAAGTTGGCGTCGGCGCGGTCTTTGCAGACTTTAAGAATCCACATCTTTTCAGCGCTTTCTTGGTTTGCTCTAACTAGAAGTCCATTTTCACTTCTGCCTTGTCTAACAGTGCGATGGCTTTTGGCAAGACCAATACGGTAACCTTTATCTTTACGAAACATTAAATACACGTAGTAAACATTGGCTGTGTTATTTAATCTGGCGAAAAAGATATGATTGGGTGTAGCTTTGATCGTTTTGCCGGATTCAGTTTTAATGTTATATAACTTTCCTCGATAGTGTGATGTTTTAATATTTGCTACTGGGACTGAATGTGTTTTTCCTCTCCCTGCTGCTGCGGTTATTATTTCACCTTTTATAATATTCTCTATAGACTTAGTACCATTGGGTGTGTTTATTTGAGTCCCAGGAGGTAGGCACTGCGAAGCGTCGCCGACTACTGACAAATTTTGATGACGCTGTGAAAGTAGTTTGACGATCGTATATTGTGCAGAGTTAGTATCTTGATACTCGTCAACTAATACATAGCGAAATTGAATTTGATATTTCTGAAGTACAGCAGGTGATTGTCTCAATAATCTAATGGTTTCTAAGAGTAAATCGTCGAAGTCCAAGGCAGAATTGCGCCGAAGTATTTTTTGATACTCTAAATAAACTTTGGCCACATTTTCTTGGTAAAAACCGCGAGCATTTTGGGGGTATTCGTATTCGTTAATTAATTCGTTTTTAGCGCTAGAAATAGTATGTCTAACGGCGTTGGGACTAGTTTTCTTGATATCAATTTGGAGGATAGCCATAGCTTCTTTTATGGCATCTAAAGCGTCATTTTCATCATAAATGACAAAATTAGGTTTAAGGCCAATCTGAAAACCGTCACGGCGTAGAAATTTTGAACAAATTGAATGGAAAGTTCCCATGATTGGAGTGATTTGAGAAGTTTGATTGTTTAAAAGACTAAGGATTCGATGTCTCATTTCGGCAGCAGCTTTATTAGTAAAGGTCCAAACTAGAATTGAATCAGCAGGTACTTTTTTGACAGCAATGAGATAGGCAACTTTATGAGTCAGAACGCGGGTTTTGCCTGAGCCAGCCCCAGCAAGGATTAAATTGGGTCCATCAGTGTGCTTAACTGCAGCTTGTTGGATTGGGTTTAGACCTGTGAGCAGCTCATCCATTGGCGGTGATATCTTAGCACTGAATGCGGATTTTGACAAAGTTATTGATAGGATGTTTCTTTAATGATTTGACCGTGATTATCAATAACTGTTTTTTTAGTTCTGGTTCCGGTTTGAGGATGATAAGAATAGTGCCAAGTGTCGACTAACTGGTTATCTCTATACAGTGTGTTGTTAATAATTTTCTGGCTGTCATCATATATAAGAATCTTGTATTCGATTAATTGATTATCTTGGAAGATTTCGATCTTTTGTGAGGAGTTATGGATAGGGTGAACTCGATAATATTTACCGGTATTCTGGTCTGTTGTTATCTCTTCCGATAATTCTAGCTGACCCTCAAGGCTAATATCCATTGTTTTATATTGGCCTAAGAGATCAGTTGAGTTCATCACTTTATTATAAGAGGTATAATCTCGTTATGAAAATAATGACTTCAGAAATAACTTTAGAAGATCAGGTCGCTATTAAAGGTTTAGCTCGTATTTATGATTTGTCAGAGGGGGTAATGTTAAGACACTCGTTGTATATTCCAGATAAATTCAAAGCTGATAAATTGGCACGTCAGTTAAGGCGGAGCGGATTTGCGACAGCTGTAGTAGTTAGTAGTTATAAAGATTATTACTTATTAGTAGTTGATCGGTGGGTTGATGATATTGAAAAAGAGATTCCACGATTGCGAACAGATTTTACAAATTTTAGTAGTCAGTTATCAGGTGAATATGGTGGCTGGCAATTGTTAGCAGCTGAAGAATAGTTAAATTTATTTTATTATAGAGCAGACACAAAACACAGATTTTGATATACTATAGGTATGAGGTTTTCAAGTCTGGAACAGTTTAAGAATTTCTTAATTAGAGATAAAATTAGTCAAATTGCTGAGGCAACTTTAAAAGATCCTTGGGGTATTGGATATTATATCAATAATAATATTCCGTATAATCCATATTTTTGGATTAATCCAGATTCTCAGGAGGAATTTAAGAAATTGTATGAGTCAGATGCTGCATCTATTTGGCAGTCTGATAATGTACACACTTATTTAGATTTGGGAATTGTCTTAACTCCTGAAAAATTAAAATATTTACAGTTTACAATGCCACATGATTCATTGGGAGCAATAAAAGGTGAATCTTTTGAGAATTTATGTTGGAGATATGTCATTAAACAAATTGGTGGTTTTGATTATGGTGAAGTCTCTGCTGCCAGAGTACTAAGCCCAAGATATAATCAGGCACTGTATGATGCGTTTTTTCCAGGGTGGCAACGGATTACTTTTCCGGATGGTACTACAACATTAGATGGTATTTCTGAGCCAGATTATTTGGTCGTTACGGGTCATTCAGTTGACGCAAGAGTCGAGATTACTACTCAGCGTAAATTAGGATATTTTGCTGATAAAGTTATTAGTCATTACATACAATCAGAGCAATTAGCTGAATATTATGATAGATCGGAATTGGTATTAGTAACACCTGGTGAGGAGTCTCTCGGATATCAGGAAGTTGATAAGTTGTTTGCTGATTTAAGAGGAGATGGGGTTAGGTTAAATCATTTACAGTCTCTGACGGGAAGGGATAAAAGTAATAGAAATCCTAATATACGATTGAGTGTGGATAGACAAGTTAATAAAGCTATTTCTAGGGATAGTATTGAAGGGTATGCGCAGCAAATGTTTTCTTTGTATAGAACTCCTGAATATTTAGATTTTAGTCAGAGACATTCAGAACAACGCTTGTTATTAGGAGAATGATGATTTTTAACTAACCCAATATCTTGTGGGTTTACAGATGATTTTTCAGTGGTAAGATATTATCCTATGGCACAAGTTAAACTACTAGATTTCTGGGCTCCATGGTGCGGTCCGTGCAAATTAATGGAACCTGTTATTAAAGAAATTGAATCTGAATTTGGTGATAAGATCGAATTAGTAATGATTAATGTTGATGAACAATCCGATTTAGCCTCTCAATATGGAGTTATGAGTATCCCTACTTATGTTGTAGAAAAAGATGGTAAAGAAGTGGGAAGAAAAGTTGGTTTTACTCAAAAGGCAGGTATCGTAGGCCTGATTAATGGATAAGAAGAGATATACTGCCGCATTTATTTTTAACTCGGAACTCTCAAAAGTATTATTAATTCAAAAGAATCGACCTGAGTGGCAAGCAGGTAAATTAAATGGTATTGGTGGTAAGTTGGAACTTGGAGAAACTATTCAGGAGGGTATTAGTCGTGAGGTATGGGAAGAATGTGGTTTAGAAATTAACCCTGGTGATTGGACTCATTTTGCCGAATTAGCGGGAGATGACTGGGTAGTTAGTTTCTTTACTTATAAATTAGAAGAAGTTGTTGAAGTTGAAAGTAAGACTGATGAAATAGTAGATTGGTATTCTTCAACAGAAATACCGAATCAGGTAATACCTAATTTAAAATGGTTAATTCCGCTGGCGATTTACTCTTATCAAGAAAGGGATTTTGAGATAGCTCAAGTTAAATATTCTTAGTTATGACCGATTTTAAAAGTCGTGTAATTGATCTATGCTTAAAAATACCTAAAGGTAAAGTGACTACGTATGGCACGATTGCTGTTCTAGCTGGTGTCCCAAGAGGTGCACGATTAGTTGGGGGTATTTTGCATTATGCTGGTGAGGAATTAGCTTTACCTTGGCAACGAGTGATTAACAGGAATGGTTTTATTTCAACAAAATGTTTGGATCATCCTAAGGAATTCCAAAAAGCTATTTTAGAAGATGAAGGGATTGAAGTGTCTGATGATTTTATAATTGATTTAGAGAAATATGGTTGGTGGGGAGAATCTAAGTAGTAGCGTATAGAAGTAGAGTATCGTTATTTAGTCGGAAGTCGGAAGTCGGAAGTCGGAAGTCGGAAGTCGGAAGTCGGAAGTCGGAAGTCACAGGAATGACACATGTTTGTCATATATTTCACTTTATATCATTGATATCACTATATCGGTTTTGCTAAGCTGGGGTTAATGTATAAGATTGGTTTCTGGATTTTACTAGTAGTAGTGGTTGCTGGACTTGTTGGTGGTGCATATTATTACGGTCAGCAGACAGGTCAAAAACAACCTCAAGTTATGGTGGAAGAAGTTGAAGATATAGTTGAGAATCCTACTTCAAGCCCAAGTGCCCAAATAAATGATAAAAAGATGGTTGTACAGAATTCTGTGATGCCAAAGCCAACCCCTGTGGTTACTTACGAAGCAGCTGGATCAATTCCAGATGCTGATAAGCAGCAATTACAACAAAGAGTAGTTAATCCTTTTGTTGATTATTATTTGGAGCATGCTGATGAGAATGAATTAGTAAGTTTAACTATTTCTCCAAATACTCAAGCAAGTAAAGTTCAAAGTCCATATTTAGGACAAGCTGTATTTAAAAATGGGGGCAATAGTGGTTTTGTTATTGATAAAACTAATGGGCAGATTCAATGGTGGAGCGTGGATTGTATGATTTGTACTTTTAGTGATAGTTACAAGCAAAAATATCCGGAGGTTGTTAAAAATTATCTATGAAATGGGTAATTGGTAATTGGAAATCACATAAAACAATTCAAGAGGCTATTGAATGGGTGGAAGAAATCGGTCCTCATTTAGAGAAACATCCTGGTATCGAGGTGGCAGTTTGTCCGAATTATTTAGCCTTACCTGATATCAGAAAAGCTGTTCAAGTTGGTAATTGGCCAATTTTGGTCGGAAGTCAGGATGTATCGGCTTTCGAAATCGGGGCGTTTACCGGTGATGTAGCAGCGACATATTTAAAACCTTTAGTTGATTTATCGATTGTTGGTCATTCTGAAAGACGGAATCTTTTTAAAGAAACAGATGAGTTGATTGAGAAGAAGGTGCAGAGATTACTAGTAGAAGGGATTACCCCTGTGGTTTGTGTTCAGGATGATCAAACACCAATTCCAGAAGGCTGTCAGATTGTTGCGTATGAACCAGTTTTTGCGATTGGAAGTGGTCAGCCAGATACTCCACAAAATGCTAACGAAGTAGCTAAGTCGATTAAGCAAAAGCATGGTAGTGAATTGGTAGTTTTGTATGGCGGGAGTGTTAAATCTGATAATGCTAAGGCGTTTGTTGAACAATCAGATATTGATGGTTTATTAATTGGTGGTGCATCACTTGAAGTTGAAGAATTTAATAAAATAATCGAAGCAGTCAAGTCTGTAAGTTAAAACTACTTCGCACTACAATACAGCCATGGCGGAAAAATTACCGGAGATCCCATCTTTAAAATCTGTTAAAAGCAAACCCGAGGGGAGAAATTTTTGGAATAAACATAAGGTTTTGACAATTGTTTTACTGTCTGCACTATTTGGCTGTCTATTTCTTGGTTGGTTAGTTTTCCATTCTCCGCAAACTATTAGTGTGATTATTCCGAAAAGTGAGGAGATTAAAAAAACTAATGGTCGAATTAATGTTTTATTGTTAGGTAATGCTGGAGGTGCTCATGATGGACCAGATTTAACAGACTCGATTATAGTGGCCTCCTTTGATGAGAAGACTAGACGGGTGGTAATGATCTCTATTCCGCGTGATTTATGGCTAGATAATATTCAAGAGAAAATTAATGCTACATATGCGGTGGGTAAGTTAAGACATAATGATGGGTTAAATTTTGCGGCAGATAAAATTGATGATATTTTAGGAGTTCCAATTCATTATGTAGTCAGAATCGATTTTAATGGATTTGCTAAAGCAGTAGATTTAGTTGGTGGTTTAGAGGTGAATGTAGAGAAAAGTTTTGATGATTATGAATATCCAATTGCGGGCAAAGAGAATGATATGTGTGAATTAAAAGAAGAGGTTCGCGATATTACTCCTGAGCAAGCTAAATCTTTAAACCTGCAACCGGGACAGCAAAATGTATTAGTTGATACTCAAGGTCAGATTGCAACTAATACTGCTGAGTTTGGTTGTCGATATGAACATATTCGCTTTAACAAAGGATTGGTTTATATGAATGGGGAAACTGCTTTGAAGTATGTCAGATCTCGTCACGGAACAAATGGTGAGGGGTCAGATTTTGCGAGATCAAAACGACAACAATTGGTAATTGAAGCATTTAAGTCAAAAGCTTTTTCTTTAGAGTTATTAAGTAATCCGCAAAAAATATTTGGATTGATCGATACTTTTGGGAAGAGTTTTGAAACTAATATTCCTAAGGATCGGTGGTTAGAGTTTTATGGTTATGCTAAAGAAATCGAAACTACAGATAGTGTAGTTTTAGGGGATTTAGGTGAAGGACAATCAGTCCTAATTAATCCACCGGTTGGTCAATATGGAGCTTGGGTGCTAACTCCACCGAATAATGATTTCACATTAATTCAACAGTTAATTAAAGCCGAGTTAGATAATGATCAGGCGGCGATCGATGCAGCGACCCGAAGTGCCCAACTTAAATAATGAGAGTTTGTATTATTCACGGTAACAATGTTGTAGCCAGTCTAGATAAAGCTAGAACATTAATAGATAAATTCGATCCGATGGCGGTAAGTCGTTATGGGAAGGAGATATCGGCTGAGGAATTAGAGTTATCTTTAGCGAGTAGTAGTTTATTTACTGATCAGAGGTTAGTAGTTTTAGATAATCCGGATTTTGATCCAAAAGATTTACCAACTGAAACAAAAGATGTATTTTTGATGGCAATTTTTAGCAAGGACTTACCAGTAAGTAGTGTTTGGTTAAAATGGGCAAAATCTATTGATGCGCAGATTCTAAACTTTTCAGAATCACCTGATAAATCAGTTTTTAATTGGTTAGATTACTTAGCATCAAAGGATGCAAAAAGTTATAGCGAATTAGAAAGATTATTAGAATCTCAAGCCGAACAATATTTAGTAACAATGTATTTTTATAACTTACGACGATTGGCAATTCCCCCAAACAAAGATAGTAAGTGGCAACAGAAATTAGCAGTTTGGCAAAAGAATTTTCCGCGGCGAAAAGTTCAAGAATTATATCGTTTGGGACTGGAGTACGATTATAAAGTTAAAACTGGCAAGATTGATTCTAAATCGGCGTTGTTTTGGATGGTAGAAGCAATGGTTGAGAATTAGTTAGAGGTGTCGTTATTAGTTAGGTCAAGATTTTGGCCAAGAATAATTGGTGGCAAAATATTTTGACGAGGAACTAATAATTGAATTGTTGATTGCATTTTTCCTCGATTAATCACTAAATTGGCTCGAAGTTTACTAACTTGATTAGTATTTGGATCAGATTCCGGTAAAGCAAGTCCGGTTAATGGCAAAATAAAGTTTCCTGAAGTAGTAATAAAAGTAGCAAGTGGAGAACTTCCAGGAATCTCTAAAAAGATTAGTGCTTCATCAACTGGTTCTTGTTTGCTATTCAGAACTCGACCCAAGATCGGATTAGCAGTGGTTTTATTGGTGGTGCTAGAAGTTCTAATTTTGAGTGGTTGGTTCGGATAAAAGAATAAGCCATTTCGGACTTTGATGTAATAATCAGTATCTGGTTTTAAATTGCGAATAGTTACAAAGTGAGTTAACCGATTGGATTGACTTGAGATATCACGATCATCATTGGTAACGTTTCCGAGTTCAGTTGTTTCACCCCATGATACGACTCCAATGCTTGGTTGTTGACTAGTCCAACTGATACTAAAAGAATCTGCTTGGATGTTGCTGTAACGGTTATTTT
>CAZZEB010000027.1:1609-9570 GCA_964652495.1 uncultured Gammaproteobacteria bacterium | reverse complement strand
CTTGAGAGTTATCTCTTTTTGGAGATTCGACAACTGGGCTGGGGCTTTATCACTAGCTGCTTGGTACTGTAAATTCCTGATTTGACTACTTAGCTGGACTACTGCTGACTGTACTTGAGCTTTTAATTGTCTGGTAGTCCGAATTGATTGTTCATTGGTCCCCGCTGAATTGGTTGCTTCGTATTGTTTTAAATCTTGGTTAATATTGTCCAAGATTTGATTATTAAGATCTAATAAGTTTTGGCTATCCTGGCGGGATTGGTCATTAATCGTTCGTAGGTCGCTGTTGGTGGTTTCTGTTTTCTCAGCCACTTCTCGTTGTTTTTTGATTAAATCTTTTTGAATTGGGTAGGTATCTTGAGTGATTTGATTCTGTTTTTGAGCTAATTGTCGAGATAAGCTGGCTGCATTACCTCCTTGATAATTGGAAGAGATCCAAACGATATTTTTGCCTTTAGCCACATAATCCCCAGCTTTGACATTAACGGATTGGATGACCCCGGGAGTTTGGGCAACGATAGTAATAACGCCAGTTTTATCTACTTGAGCTTGAGTAGTATATTTCGGGGCACTGCCAATGCTGTATGTAGTTACGGGTTTAGCAGTTGTGGCATTAGTTTCAGCCACTGGTTTAGCTTTAAAAACAGTATTACCTAAAACAATTAATCCAAAAAGTAAGACTATTGCCAAAATAAAGCTAACTAAAGGAAATCTTTGAATATATCGCGGAACTGGTTTTAACCACTGAAAAGTTACAGCTCTACGAATAAGACGACCGCGATTTGAATTAGAAGTGAGAGTTTTTGCTGCTTTAGCCATACATTTGCGGGCAGCAAAATAGACAATCATGATTCTATAGGTTAGATGAGATATTGTCAATCTAAAGTTGAGGCTAGAAATAGTGTATTAAATAAGTTATTCTCAAAAATATGGATTGGACGTCAATGCTATTAATTGTTGTTGGGTTGTCTTTATTTGAGACTGTCAGCTCAATTGATAACGCTATTATTAATGCTGAAGTGCTTCGGACCATGGGACAAAAAGCCAGACAATGGTTTTTAACTTGGGGTATTTTCATCGCTGTTTTCTTAATTCGTGGACTACTCCCCTGGTTGATTATTTGGGGTACTGTGCCTAGTTTAGGACCTGTCGGAGCTTTAACAGCAACTTTCTCAAATGATCCACGAGTGATTGAAGCAATTAAAACATCTTCACCAGTATTATTAATGGGTGGTGGAATCTTCTTGCTATTCCTGTTCTTCCACTGGCTATTTTTAGAGCCAAAAAATTACGGCTTAAAGGGTGAAAAATTTATTTATTCTCAAGGCGTCTGGTTTTATGCTGTAGTTTCGATCATTTTATGTTTTATTGTCTGGCAAAGCCTGATGATGAATCCATTCTTAGCTTTCGGAGCTGTGGTTGGATCAACCGCATTCTTTATTACTCATGGATTTAAACAAAATGCTGAGATGGCTGAAAAAAGTTTAACTAAAAGCCATTTATCCGATGTCAGTAAGATTCTATATTTAGAAGCAATAGATGGAACTTTCTCTATTGATGGTGTTTTAGGTGCATTTGCTTTTACTCTGTCAGTTCCGTTAATTTTACTTGGAAACGGTCTTGGTGCGGTGGTAGTCCGACAACTGACTATTAGTAATATTGATCGAATTAAGCGCTATATTTACCTTAAAAATGGTGCGATGTATTCAGTATTAGTATTAGGAACAATTATGATTTTGCACGGATTTGATTATCATATTCCCGAGTGGCTATCACCAACTGCCACAATTATTATTGTTGGGTACTTCTTTATTAAGTCTCGACTTGCTCCAGAATTTAAATTAAGTGCTGCTAAAAAGTAATCTTTAATTTAGAGAACAGAATTGTAGTTTCGCTTCCACCAACATTTCTAATTTGCAGACGATATTTCTTGGTAGTAGCTGGCAAAGTAAATCCTGATGAAGTTAAAGAATTAAAATCCGTAGATGTAGTTGAAATTAAGGAACTAGTCAAAGGGCTGCTATCAGTGTGATTAATTAACCGAACTTCGGCAGTATTACCGGTCGATTTGAGATCAACTACTAAGTAAATCGATTTATAACTCGGATAATCAGCTGGATTGATTTCTATTTCCGGTGTCGGCAGAGTTTGCCAATCATTATTATTTGTAGTGCCACCAACTCCTAACGGGATAAATATTGGTGTTTTTGGACTTGTTTCAATAGTTTGAGTTGTACTCCCAGAATTAAATTGTTGAACATATTTTAATTGTCCACGAAGATCTTGGATGGCGATTTCCAAAATTTTAACCCGAGCTAAGGCATCTTGAACTCGTTCTTCTGCAACTTGTTGCTCGACATCAATTGGCTTTTTAGTTTTTTCTAATAAATCATAAACAGATTCAGTAAATTTGCCATAGTCATTACTACTAGCTTGAGTTTCAACACCTAATGTTTGACTAGATTGATCTATATGACGAAGAGTTAGACTACGAAAAACTACCGCTATTAATAGCAAAACTCCGAAAGTAGTTAAGGCAGTGGCAGCGATCCATTTACGCATCTCTAGCCTGACAGTAAAGCAAATTTAGCGGCTCGTCAATAGAAAATGAATCGAAAAAAGCAGTTTTATCAAACCAGTTGCAAGCTAAGCTAGCTTCGTGTAGAATACTAGTCATGGCTAAAAAAGAAAAACGCGCAACAATCGGGCTCGAATGTCGAGAATGTAAGTTGCGAAATTACGTTACCAGCAAGAATACTGACAATACAAAAGAGAAATTATCTCTAAATAAATATTGTAAAAAATGTCG
Organism: uncultured Gammaproteobacteria bacterium; assembly: GCA_964652495.1. Taxonomy (GTDB): domain Bacteria; phylum Patescibacteriota; class Microgenomatia; order Daviesbacterales; family UBA10151; genus CAYTXH01. Next base: position 6,761 of record CAZZEB010000027.1, on the reverse strand, counting down.
CAAGACCACCCCTCATGACGAGGTTAAAAAACTTCATTAAGCATTCATCATTGCTATGAAAACTCCTGAAATCGTTCGAATGGCTTTGGCAGCAAGATCTCGGTCGCTAGGTTTGCCAAAAGAATATGAAGCGAAAGGTATCGATAGACTTAAAAGGTATCAAAAACTGTATCAGGATATGTCTACAAGAAAGCAAGCAGCGATTATTAGCGGCATATCACCGGAGCTATTTAAATATCGGGAAGCAGAAAGTGCCTTATGTGACTTCAAAAATTTCTTTATTGCTGAGCAGTTTATAGATGAGGGGATCAATTTTGATCCAAATATGCTTGGAGAAAATCAATACGTAGCTCGAGGCGTTTTGGCATTAATGATTCAACATCATTACCATCCCGGTGATTTAAAGATTCAACTGGCATATCTTCTTCGGCAGGTAAAAGCTACACAGTGGACATTAATAAACGAATTTCGAGGAGATGCAGCTTTATGGAATCAAAAAATAGTCCCAATGATTGATTTATATCCTCATAGGATCGATCAGGAACAAAGAATTCATCAAATTCTTGCTAATTTTGGCTCAACTGCCTATTTAGATAAATAACCCTTTCGGCTATAATTACAACTTGTAGATAGGGGTGTGGTGAAACGGTATCACAGCAGTCTCCAAAACTGCTTTTCAAGGTTCAAATCCTTGCACCCCTGCACATATGAATTCGAAAACTAAACAAGGTGCATACGTTGTTGTTCTACCAAGAATAAAAATACCAAACACTACTATTAACCCACAAAAAACTAATCCTTCAATTGTAAAGCCTAAAAAATAAATGCCATTATCTATTAAATATATTGATCAACTTCGTGAGCAAAATCGCAGTGAAATACGTGATGCTGCTATGCACTGGAATACCATGTGTAATGATAGATCATCAGATATTGCTAAGATTTTATTCACTTCGGCAGCGTTCATTATTCCCATTTCTTTTTTTCCTTTAAGTAACTTTGAAATAACGAGGGCTTTGAATTATGAATCTAAAATGCTTTTAACGTTAAGTTGGGTATCCTTAATTCTCTCTTTACCTGTTGGAATAAAAAATATGTGGGATGAAGTAAAACACTTTGAGAATTGGGCAAAAGCAAATGAAGATGGCTTACAAATTTATACAGTTTCATTAATGAATGAAAGAAGTGTTGTTGATGCTAGTCTTAAATTAGGATCTCTCCATACCGAATATGAAAATATAGTTGCTGGTATACAAAAAAAGTCCAATGATCATTGGATATGGTATCAAATAGTATTTCTATCTATGGGTATTATAATAATGGCAGTAGTTGCTATTAAATTTTTATTTAGGTGAATTCTTTTTATTGTAATAATATAAATTTCTTACCACATTTTTATATTTGTTTTGTAAGATAATTTCATGAATAAGACTTTGTTGACGGGGTTGGCAATTATTGTTTTGGTTGTAATAGCGGGAGTCGCTTATTACAGTATCCAGCCAAAAAAAGATCAAAATCCAGAAGCCTTTACACCGATGCGATCTAATCCTCCATCTTCAACCACAAATGCTAGTTCTACTCCTCAACCTGATTTAGGCCAAGGTGGAAGTAGTTATGCCGATGCTAAAGGAATTTATTCAGTTTTATATCCAAATGATTATTCATTAGATACTCAAGATCCAATTCATATCAGAATCTTTAAACGAGGTGAGACTCAAAGACCTCAAAGTGAGATGTCTGATGGGGCATTAATTGTTTTTGAATCAGTCGATTTGGGTGGAAAAACTTTAGAAGAATTTGTGGATCAACGAATCAAAGAATCTGTTGCAGATGGAACATCTGAGATAATCAATCCTAAAAAAGCAGTTACTCAAAATACATATCCCGGTTTTAGTTATACTTTGCGTGGATTAGGAGAATCAGAATATCTAGTTTTACAAAAGGATAAAAATTCTAAGAATGCATTATTTACTACTTATGCAATCAGTGATCCTCAACAGAATAATTATCAAAAAGATATTGATAATATTATCGCTTCGATAAAGTTACTAAAGTAGTTTTAAAATAATTGCTAATCCCTTTTTCGCTTGGTAGAATCTCCGGATGTCAAAAAATGAATACTTGTGGGAACATGATGAATGGTCTCCAAGGATAACTTTACTACCTCATCATTTTACTATTCCTAATGTTCAAAAAATGCTTATGCGAATTAGAAAACCTGCAGATGAAGCATCGAAAGTTGCTACTAGCTATGGTTATCAAAAAAAGTCAGATACGAAAGATTTTTTATACTGGAGAGATGTAATTGGAAAAACGGATGGGCATCGTAATATATATAGAAAAAGACTAAGAAGAGCTTATTCAGAAATTTACAGTTTAAATGACACAGATGTAATTCATTTTGATCTTGCTAAAGATGTAATCTGCCGAAGTTGTATCGTTGGAAATCATTGCTTAGCAACTAATTACAGAACTCATGAAGACCCTTTTGATACATATAAATCAGAGATAGATGAATTAAAACACATTGCCACTGCGCTGGATAATCATGGATATCAATATGGTATCGATTACATTCATAAAAAAACTCGTCATATTTTAAGAGACTACTTAGGTCAAGAATTAGGAACTCTAATTCAATCAAAACCTGAGTATGTAGAATTTAGGTCAATACTGGCAAAAGTCGGACCTTTAAGAGTAATTACAGAAACATTCTTAAGAGAAGAAGCTGAAAAATCAAAGCAGTAATTTATGCTATATTAAATTAATGCAGCTAGGAAAATACAAACACTCTAAAACCGGTAATTTCTATAATGTACTCGCTGTTGCTAAACATTCTGAGACGTTAGAAGAGTTTGTAGTTTATGAATGTCTTTATGACAATCCTCGTTCAAAAGTCTGGATTCGGCCTAAAACTATGTTTGAAGAAAATGTAGTGTTAAATGGCAAAACTGTTCCCAGATTTGAGTTCGTTGGGGAAGAATAATTATTCATGACTAGATGGCGTCGCTGGAAGTATCACAATCTGGGTATTGCTCTATTAGGGCTGGTTATTACCCTCTTAGTCCTTCGAATTGAAGCTATTCATAACTTACTACTAAGTTTAGGTGATTTAGGCTATTTCGGAGCTTTAATCGCGGGAGCATTATTCGTTTCAACATTTACTGCACCAACTGGAGCGATTGTTTTACTGATATTAGCTGAAAGATTGGATCTGCTTGAACTAGTGTTCATTGCTGGATTCGGAGGTGTATTAGGAGATCTGATTGTTTTTAAATTTTTCAAGAATAATTTAGCTAAAGAGATTGGTTATCTATATCATGAACTAGGCGGGCATCATCTCAAAAAAGTCTGGCAAAGCCCTTATTTTAATTGGACCTTACCGGTGATAGGAGCTTTAATTATTGCTTCTCCGCTACCTGATGAACTTGGTGTAAGCATCCTCGGACTAAGTAAAATGAAAACCTGGCAATTTATCGTAATTAGTTTTGCAATGAATATGTTGGGTGTGGTTCTAGTAGTACTCGCTTCGAATTGGATAAAACCTTAAGTTATTTAATAGTATAAGGCTTGTTATCGATCATATAACTACGTCCGTTGATGATAAAGACGATCTCCCCGCCTTGCTCAGTAATATTCTCAATGACAAAGTTATGTTCAGTTCTTTTGGCAGTCGGATTATTAGTTGGCACAACAGGGATATATGAGTCTTGGCTATAATCTTTGTATTCTAGATAAACAGAAGCTGCAGGATTTGTTTGGAAACTAACTTCAGCGGTTGTAGAGCTAGTTTTATTAACCTGAACATTTTCAACTACAACTTTAGTCGATGCTTGTGAAACATAACTTGTTGGTCGTAGGGCAGAGCCAGCGGTTACTGGAATGGCGATAGACAGTAATAACAATACCATTACTGTTTTCGAGTTTTGTTTCATCACCTGCAATAATGATCGTCCAGAAATAATAGCAGCAGCAATCACTCCGATTAAGAAAAAGCTGGAGCCAATTAATAACAGAATCAATAGGTCACGGTCGATAAATGTAGTACTGGGTTTGAGCAGATATTTAATCAGGTCCATAGTTATACTCCACTTCGTCGGCGGAATTCGACGGCATTTAACCAGACTGGATCTGGGAGTTCACGATAATTTGGGTTCGGAACAGCTTTAACATCATGCCCATCAGGGACTAAGTAGTATGCCATGCCTTGCATTTTTTCCATTGGTTCATAGTCAGAAGGTTGATGACCTGATCGCCAATCATCATAGGTCATTAAAGGTAAATTACCGACATTCGTCATCGAGTGACCATAGTCTGGTTTAATAACAGCTTCATCACCTGGGTGAAGTTTAACTAAGAGAACTTCATCAACACGAGTTGGATCTAATTGGCCGTTCTCAAAATGTTTCTTCTGTAAAACCATAATGCCTTCACCTGAAACAATTTTATAAGTTTCATCTGGAGCACCCTCGGGGTGATAATGGCCAAAAGTTTTAGCAAACTCGCCGTTGTATTGGCCAGCGGTAGTGACTGTTAAATTAAACCATGGTTCGTGTTCGGTCATTTCTGTAAAGACCCAGTAGACCGGATCTGGACCAGTAGCATTAGGATCTTTTAAAACTGGCTTTAAGCCAGCTAATTCACGAGTTGAACCAAGTTTCATCTATTAATTAGAGTACCTGTAAACTGATAGGCTGTCAACCAAGATTTAGGTATAATCAGCCCAATGGACTCATTTGTGCTTACTATTTTTGGAATTACTGGCAATTTGGCCCAAATAAAATTATTGCCAGCACTTTATGATTTAGAGGTCTCGGGAATGTTACCCGCCAAAATGCAGATTATCGGCAATGCTAGATCACCAATGACTCAAACTGAAATCCGGAATTATGTTCAAGAAGCATTAACAAAAGCTCTAACTTCTAAACACAGGCGAGCTCAAACTAAAGCCTTGAATCGGCTATTAAAACGAATTCACTACATTGATGGTCACTTAGATGATCCTGAGTTTTACAAAAAATTAAAAAAGTACATTAATCAAAACCGGTTTCGCCAAGGTGCTGATAATAGGATTTATTATTTAGCGACTTATCCTAGCTTATATCCTCATATTTTTGAGAATTTAAAAGCTACTAAATTAAATCAGCAGTCT
>CAZZEB010000027.1:0-1599 GCA_964652495.1 uncultured Gammaproteobacteria bacterium | reverse complement strand
AAGGCTGGGTCCGACTAATGATTGAAAAGCCGATTGGAAATGATTTTGAGTCAGCACATGAATTGAATCTATTACTAGAGAAATATTTTGAACAATCTCAAATTTATCGACTCGATCACTACTTAGGTAAAGAGACTGTCCAGAATATACTGACTTTTAGATTCGGGAATGGTTTATTTGAACCTTTGATGAGTAATGAGTTTGTTGACCATATTCAGATAACTTCTGCTGAGAATTTTGGCATTGGCAAACGAGCTGGTTATTTTGATAATGTCGGAGCCTTAAAAGATGTCGGCCAAAACCATTTGTTACAAATGTTAACTTTTGCAACGATGGCAGCTCCAAGTGAATTTAGTAACAGAGCTGTAACCGATCAAAGAATTAAAGTTTTAAAGTCTTTGGTAGCTACCCCTAAGAAATTAGTTTTAGGTCAATATGATGGTTATAAACTAGAAGCTGGTGTCTCGAGTCAATCCAGAGCAGATACTTTTTTTGCTTTTAAAACAGAGCTCGCTGAGGGAAGATTAGCCGGTGTTCCAATTTATATTCGGTCTGGAAAAAAGTTAGCCGAAACGTTGACTAAGATCTCAATAGTTTTTAAAAACCCAACTAATCGACTATTTAAAAATTTGGATTGCAGTCAGACTCCAAATATTTTGACGTTTCGAATTCAGCCGCATGATGGTATTGCGTGGCAAGTATTAACTAAAAAACCCGGGCTAGAAGTTGAAATGGAACCAAAGTTTATGGAATTGAATTACAAAACTAGTGTTCAAGATATAACCGATCCTTACGCCAAATTAATTTTAGATGCTTTGCACGGTGATCAAACATTTTTTAATGATGCTGATGAAGTTGAAGCTGCTTGGCGATTTATTGATGACCTGACAAAAGGATCAGCTAAATTAGATAAGTATGCTATTGGAAGCTGGGGACCAAAGTCTGCTGATAAATTAATGTCAGTTGATAAACGAGAGTGGTTACCTTAATTAATAGATTTAGAGACAGCTTCAGCAACACCCTCATCAAAAATTGATGGGATTATTTTCTCTGGATCAGGAGTTGAGACTAAATTAGCTAAAGCTGTGGCTGCTTGAACTAAATGTTCAATTGTAATTTGCGTAACTCGATGATCGATCGCACCTCGGAAAATACCTGGGAAAGCTAAAGCATTGTTTACTTGATTAGGAAAATCCGATCGACCAGTCGCCATAATAAAGACCCCTGCCTCTTTAGCAACATCTGGCATAATCTCGGGAATTGGGTTGGAGAGAGCAAAGATAATACTCTTTTGAGTCATTAATTTAACATCCTCGGCCGATAATAGATTAGGAGCTGAAACACCAATAAAGATATCTGCACCAGTCATAGCGTCTTGGAGTGTTCCAGAAATATTATCTGGATTAGTCAATTTTGCTAACTCCGCTTTTTCAGGAGTATTATTTGGACGATCTCGATAAATAATGCCTGATCGGTCAATCATCAAAATATTAGTCGCTCCTTGATCAAGTAGTAATTTTAGAATTGCAGTACCAGCAGCACCGGCGCCAGATAAGACAATTCGACAATCGGCTAACTTCTTATCTGCTAGCTTAAGTG
>CAZZEB010000026.1:0-9661 GCA_964652495.1 uncultured Gammaproteobacteria bacterium | reverse complement strand
AGAAGATGTTGCGACTATTCAATTAAAAATGAAAAATGACGCTCATGTATCAGTAACTCTCTCGTATGCATCAATTCTACAAGAAAATATTTTTCCGCAAACCCTTGTATTAGTTGAAGGAGAAAAAGGGTCAATACGGCTCGATGCTGACTATTGGGTAACAACAACGACGATAGATGGTTCGCAAAAGAAACAATATTCACCAAAAATGTATCCGTGGATTGAGCCAGCATATGCGCTAGTTCAATCAAGCATAGTAGACGCAAATCGTAATTTCTTAGAAGCATTACGCGGAAACGGAAAAGCTGAAACAACGGGGGAAGATAACCTTAAAACACTTCAGTTAGTATATGCTGCATACGATTCTGCAAAAACAAATTCCGTTATAAATCTTTAGAATCGATAACTTTGCTTGCATTGAGCAAGCGAAGCGCGCCGAAATGATCCGCCTGATAGACGATGTTCGAACCTATTTTATAACCAAATTTTAATTATTATATACGAAGAACCAGATTGTATTTCTGGTAACTTTTGTAAAACTCCTTCTTGTGTCAACTGTTTAATCAAATCAGATATTTTTTCTACATTATCTCTACCTATTCCGTGAATATTTAAATAGGAAGTTCCATATTTTTTACTTACATCTATGCGTTCTAAAACTGATTTTTTAACGGCATCACTGGACATGCCAGAGTGTATAAAAATTGCATAAGGAGATTCTGTAACAATGATATTGTAAACACTTTGAAACTTAGTGGGGTCAAAGTTTGATGAAGAACTCATTTCTTCATATATTGGTTTAATTAAGTTACTGAAGTAATCGGCAGAAAATAAGTTACAAATATTTCTTCCTTTATCTCCATATCTTTGCACAATATCGTGTTTTCTCTGTACAGCATCGACTGCATTACCATTGTCATATAAGCTAGCTACTAATATTGATGCTCTGAGTATTTCAATGTCCGTACTAGGTATTTTCCCTCTGAAATAATCAATTGTAGATTTATTATCTGACTGACTATCTGCAACCTTAAATTCCTCCAGTGTTTTTAGAGTATTCTCTTCGATCACCAAAGGCTGTTCTCCGCTATCAAAAGCAGATTTAATAGTTTCTGCAAGAGCTTTTTTTTGGTCTTCTGAGTCAAGATTATTGATGTTTACAACTAAAACCTTAGCATTATCTTTTGCGTTTATTATTTGTGTTTGAGTTTTATTATCGCTTAAAAGTTTTACAGTGAGGCTCTTAAGGCCTGAAAGATCAATACTTAGGAGTGTTGATAGTTTATCCAGGAACGACATTTTCATCTTCCTTTAACTCATCTGATATCCTAATTATAGAAATCAAATCAGCCTTGAAGAAAATTTCGGATCCTTTCTTAACTCCAGCAAAATCTTCATATCTAACTTCTTCACTGTCAACTTTAGATAAAATTTTTTGGTCGGGATTACCCTTTTCGGTTATATAGCCCTCTTCGTTTTGCTGTTTCTGGAAGATTTCTAAAACGAAATCTTTTGATGTTTTATCAAATAAAATCATATTATCACCCCAATCTTAATCTAAATTACTTATAAGTCAAGAGTATCTTAATTAATGATAGTGAAATTCGCCTGAGAAGTACAATAGGCTTTTGTAAGAAATTTAGTATTTGGCTCCCCGACCTGGATTCCTCTCGGCTGAGTACAACTCCGCTCGAGGTAAACTCACCAATAAAAGATCTAAATTCAAGACAAAGTTTTGGCTTGCCTCCCTCGCATTGAGCAAGCGAAGCGCGCCGAAATGCTCCCCGACCTGGATTCGAACCAGGAACCTTTTCGTTACAAGTGCCCTAATGTTTCCAAAAGGCTTGGACTATCTCATCTCCTTATCAAAATTGCTTTTGATTTAGGAGTCGGATTATTAGTCTCTGAACCTTCCCATATAATATGGGAGTGGCTGCGGATTACCATATTTGATGGATTCTCATTTTCATGAGAATGACAGCAAAATTAGGCTTCCCGACAGTTAACCCGATTTGCAATTAGAGTTTCCCCTAAAGGCTGCGTAATTTCACAGCGAATTGCTCTGCCATTGAGCTATCGAGGATTATATTAAATTGTCAAAGTATCTCGATAGCTCTCTTCAGAGCAATGAATTGCTCGTCCCTAGGTGAATTTTATTTAGATCGCTTTCAGCGATAAAAAGTATTTCACCTGTTCGAAGCTGATTTACAGCTTCTCCCCATTTTGCTATCGAGGAATATATTAAATTGTTAAAGATCTCGATAGCTCCCTTCAGAGCAATGAATTGCTCGTCCCTAGGTGAATTTTATTTAGATCGCTTTCAGCGATAAAAAGTATTTCACCTGTTCGAAGCTGATTTACAGCTTCTCCCCATTTTGCTATCGAGGATTATATTAAATTATTAACGAACTTTGGAAATTTTAGCATCTATAACGGTATAAATCCAGCCTAAAATTTTAGATTGAACTTTTTTACCGCTGAAACGAATAGAAAAAACTCCGTAGGAATGGATGTTCTTTCTTATTTTCTTGCTATCGTTTTTTACTTTCGCAATATATGTTTTATGAAATTGATTCTGCGGAATCCCTGTTAATGAAGACCAATATACTTTCGAGTTATTTGCATCTAATCCTTCATGAATCCATATTGCGCCCCTAAACTTTTCTAAAGGTATGTTACAGAATTTTATGAACCATTTCATCATAAATTCAATTAATCTTGGGTCAGCATTTGTAAAAGCAGTTTTGTATTCCCCTTTATCTCCTTCTCCTGCATACAACATTAATCCAGCAACAAAGAAATCTCTGTCATCTATAGTGCCTATTTCTAATAAGGATTCTTTTAGTACTAACTTTTTTTCTTGTTCTCGTCTTTCTCTTTTTCTATGTGCAGAAATAAACGAGGCCTTCTGTTGACCGTTCACTTTTAATGAAATTAATCGCTCTTCTTGGGTTTCAGACAAAGTAATATCTCTACACCATCTACTGATTGAATTTTTTGACACAGGGATTTTAAGAAGAATCTCTTTGTAAGATAAACCTTCTTTACGTAAATTAACAGCTAATTGCTTAAACTCTAGTTTACCCGAATAACCCATATTCGTGTTATATTCGGTATTCTAGCACTAAACACCATACTTTCCAATATAATAAACCTTTTGATGCAGTCATGTTTTTGATAGACTGAAATAGTGAATGATTCTGCTGCCCAGCCATCTGAGAAATCAGACAATCCTCTATCTCATCTTGATGAACAATTACCAAAAGTAATTCAGTCAAAAACTTTTCGCCAAAAACTAGCAATTGCCTGCGGCTTAGGGTTTGCAGTTCTTCTAATCGCTATGATCCCCGCTTTGATCATCGATTTCTATAATCAACAACAGCTGTCGGCTAAAGCAAGTTCAAGAGATTCAGAGATTAGCCGACAACGCGATGAATATCAGGCACTGCTAGATGAACAATCAAAAAGAGTTAATAACAATCCGACTCCAGAACCGACGCCAGATATCAGGGCACTGGGTTCGCAAAAAGTAGTCTTGATTTTAACTAGACCAAATACTTTATCCGCAGGAGCAGTTTCTGGGCTGCTTAATATTCTAGAATCTAACCAAACAGGTATTTACTCTAGCTGCATTACTTGCACTAAAATGACCAGTTTTAAGTACATCAAGACTTTTATTGAAGCAGAAGCCAAAAGATATGGCATCAAGGATTTATCGATAGATGTTGAGACTCATGGTATATATCCTGTGGCAGCTCTAACTAAAGTGGGAGATATGGCAAACCTATGGGAGAAAGATGATTTCGGAACTCTAAAACTTCAGGATCAATTTGAGAAGTTGATCACAGAACATGATATCAAGATTGATGAAACTGCTCGAGTTTTGTATGTCTATTTTGACCCTTATCTGAACTCCCCTAACAACTCAGATCGATTTTATGATCACAAAACATTTCGGTCTTATGCTCAACCAGAGATCAAACGAGCTTTCGTAAATGCCTACAGTTTAGAGCCAGATTTTAGCTCGAAATTAGTGTCGATTATTACTCATGAATTACTTCATTTATATGGGGCAACAGATAAGTATGAAGAGAGTTTGTCTGTTAAAAGAATCTGCAGTGTTAAAGGTCGGGGTGACCTAGATTTAAAACCAGAGGTACCTCAAACAACTTCAGATATTATGTGTGGGTATATTGAATTAGAAAATGACAAGTTTAAACGAGGCGAGTTTGCAGATAACCAATTAACAATAAATCAGTTAACAGCTAAAGAGATTGGTTGGAAAGAATAAACAGAATAAATTAGAGTTTGTATTGAGACTTTAGTTGATCGTATTCTTCATCAACAGTATCTTTTAGATCTTCTAAATCAGACTTTAAATCTTCTAGTAACTTGTCGACTGTATCTTTAGTTCTGTTATAGTCCTCTGATAGATCTTGAGTTTTGCTAGCATAGTCTTTTTGAGCACTAGCAAGGGTTGCGCTATCCCGATTCTCGACAGCAGTGGCCATTGCTTCTAAGAAATCAGCTTCGATTTTGAAAACTTCGACTGTTAATTTATGTGAGTCTTTAAAAGCACCAGTGACTTCGATTGCTTCGGCATCTTTGATAATTTGACGTTCTTTAGCAACACCATTTCGAATTTCTTTGACATATCGAGCTGGATCAGAATACATATAGCCACTAACACCTGATAAATCTTTGGTCATGGATTGATAGTCTCGACTAATACTGATTGTCGACTTAGCAATTCGAGTATTTTCTTCGCCGATAGCAATTAATTCTTGTGATTTTTCAGCATAATTAGTTAAAGCAGTTTTATAATCATTCATTTCAGAAATTTTAATTTTCTCAGTAGCGGTTTTTACCGTCTCAAGATCTTTTTTAGCTAAATCAGTAGCGTCTTCGCTGGCTTTAGCATATCTTTCATAAGAATCAGGATCATTGCCGCTCGGACTATCAACAACATTGTCGTGAAGCTTCATGATTGACTTGCTGAGGTCTTTAACAGCAGGATTTACATTTTCGGTAGTCTGTTTAACAACAGCTGGCTTATTGGCAACTGTCATGTAATAGTAACCGCCGAACGCACCTCCTAGGACTAAAAGTCCAATTAAGGCGAAGATAATAACTGCTACTCCATTTTGATTATTTAAACTTGATTTAATATTCATTGTTTTGTCCATTCTCTTGCATCATCTTCTGCATCTCTGCTTGCATCTGTTTTGCTTCATCTTGCATCTGCTTCATCTCTTCGGTATTAAGATTCATAGTTCCTCCACCTGGCATGATCATTTGATCAGGCTTGGCTTCTTTGACTGGAGAAGGAACCTCTATATTCACTTTATCATAACTAAATGCGGTGTCACTAGTGGATTTTGCAATGGTGTCTTCTGTCATGTGTCGGCGTAGTAAATATTCTTTATCATCAAACCACATATACTCAGTAACTGTTTCTAAATCAGGATTGATGACCTGATATTTGAAACATTGCATAGTACCACAAGCTTCTTTACCTAAAGATTTATAGGTGGTGTGAGGATGATCTGATGGAGTCCCCTCTTCGTGCTTATCTTCGAAACTAAATTCAAATTGTTTGGAAAAATCTTCTTTCTCTTTGGTTTGGACCTGTTTCCACCACTGATTATCACTTAGGTCTTTGGTATAGGTAGTGTCGCCAATAGTGATAACTTGCCAAGTTTCTTTACCATCTTCAGAAACAACAATTCGGACTTTATTCTCCCCGGCGACTTCAAAAGTGCTTTCAGCTTTTGGGGAATTTGGAGCACTCATCACTGATTTTACAGAGTATGTAGTGATGTTTTTCCAGTTATTCATAAACTTACAGAGATCCGGATCGTTATATTCACAGTTAGGATTTAGACCAGCAACTTTGTTAACAGTTTCGGTAATAGGATTAGTTTTGTTTTTGTTAATGAAGAAGTAGCCACTGGCGATAACAACAACAACTGCTACCACAACAAGAATAATTGGAAGCTGGGCGATACCGCGTTGAGAGTTAGGCAGATGGGCAGGAGTTGGCAGAGGCATTAATATTATTATTCAGGTTAAAATGGTTGCTTGTCAATTAGGGATTTTAAAAAGGATCTGAGTAGTACTATTCTAAATAATCTCTTAATCGTTTGGCCCGAGTTGGGTGTTTGAGTTTTCGGATAGCTTTAGCCTCAATTTGTCGAATACGTTCTCGAGTAACGCCAAATTCTCGACCAACTTCTTCTAAAGTTCGTTGTTTACCATCTTCCAAACCAAATCGGAGCTGTAAGACTCTCTTCTCTCTTGGAGATAAGGTATCTAATACTTCATCTAAGTGATCTTTTAATAATTCTCGGGTGGCTTGTTCATCTGGCTTCAAACCTGGAGCTTCGATAAAATCACCTAACTGTGAGTCATCTTCATCTCCTACTGGAGTAGCCAATGAGGTTGGCTCTTGTGAGACTTTGATAATTTCTCGAGCTTTAGCAGGTTCAATACCGAGCACTTCAGCAACTTCTTCAGGTGATGGTTCACGTCCGAGCTCTTGCATCAACTGACGCTGAGTTCGGTTAAAGCGATTAATAGTTTCAACCATGTGAACTGGGATACGAATAGTTCGAGCTTGGTCAGCGATAGCTCGGGTGATAGCTTGGCGAATCCACCAGGTTGCATAAGTTGAGAATTTGAATCCTCTCTTCCAATCGTACTTTTCAACAGCACGCATTAAACCGATATTTCCCTCTTCGATCAAATCTAATAAACTCATACCTCGACCAACATACTTTTTAGCGATAGAAACCACTAACCGTAAGTTTGCTGAAATTAACTGATGTTTAGCTCGCTCCTCGCCTTTTTCACTTCTTTTAGCCAGTTCAATTTCTTGCTCAGCATTTAACAATGGAACTTTACCGATATCTCGGAGGTATTGGCGAACAGGATCTGTTACTGAGCCTTCATCTAAAGCAGCTAAAACTTCCAACTCTCTTTCTAGATCAGTCGCAGTTTTTGGAGCATCTGAAACTTCTTCTGAAGTGGTTTCGAAGACATCAATACCACCTTCGATAAGTTTTAGATAAAAATCATCAACTTCTTCGATGGTTTCTTCTGGTTTAGGAAAGACTTGGAGAATTTCTTCTTGGGTAACGAAGCCTCGCTCTTTTCCGAGCTTAAGCAGTTTTTTAGTATCAAGATTAGCGATTTTAGGCTTTTTTTTCATAGCTAATAAATTTCTGGTGAATACAAAGAGAATAGATAGAGTAAGCGGAATGCCGAACTCCAGTCATCTAACTGTAAGCACCGTAAATTACGTTCAGGCTTTTTCTACAGAAAAAGAGTCCCTTCCTATAAAGGGCATACTCGGTAATTTACACCATTATCCTCTAGTTGTCAACGCGTGCGATGTTTAGAGGTTTCGCAGTTTCATTGATAAGTCTCTAAATCGTTTATTTAAAATAGTTAAGTTCTCTGCCTCATCAAAGCTTTGAGCACTCTTTATTTGAGCTGAGAGCTTTTCTAAGGATGTTTTGATAAGAATCTTTTTCAGTTCTAAGGTCACTATATCAACTTCTTTTTGCCAGCTTTTAGCATTTTCTAATTTTGAGTCTACTTCCTGTAAATAGAGTTTATCAACGATCTCTAATAATTCAGGCGGTAAATCCTTGGTGAACTGATTGATCTTAAAAGCTTTTGATCGAAAGGCAATACTATCCAGGTGCAGAACTAATAAAACATAAATTTGTTTTATCTCTTCTCGGACTAATAATGTCTCAGGAAAATTAGGCACAAAAGTATAGTTAACTGGTAAATGCAGCAGTAAGGTTAACAAGTACTCCTCTAGTAAATATTGTCTGTTCGGAATTTCTACTTTTTTCTTTGGAGTATCGGCTACTGGTTCTGGTTGAACGATTTCTTTAACCGTTGGTTGAACTTGCGGTTTGGCTAATTCTTGGCGAATCAGCTCATCAGTGGTTTGTAAAAGGGCTGATAATTTTTGAACATAATGATCTTGAGTGATGGTATCAGTAATTTTTTGCCAAACTGGAATTAACTCATGAAAAATCTCTCGCTTACCGAAAGGCGTTTTTGGATCAAATCTTTTAGAAGCAGATTGAAGATAATAATCATAAATGGGGACCGCATCTTTAACTGATTGTTGCCAAGCCGAAACATCTTTTAGACATAACTCTGCTGGATCTTTGCCACTAGGGATTTGAATAACTTTTAGGTTGCAACCGGCTCGATCAGCCATTTCAATTCCTCGACGGGAGGCTGCATCACCAGCAAGATCAGTATCAAAACACATGGATAAAGTGTCTGTGTATCGTTTTAGTAATCCAATCTGATTTTCAGTAAGAGCAGTGCCTTTTGAAGCAACAATGTTTTTAACACCGGATTGATAAGAAAGGATCATGTCCATCTCCCCTTCGACTAGAATGGCTTCTTTAGCTTCGCGGATGTGTTGCTTTGATAAATGAATCCCAAATAAAAATTTGGATTTATCGAAAATTGGAGTTTGTGGGCTGTTAATATATTTCGGTTCTCCACCAAGAAGGACTCGACCAGAGAAACCAATTACTCGATCACGAACATCATAGAGAGGAAACATTACTCGCCCTCGGAAACGATCATAGCCTCCTTTGTTGGAAGGAACAGCCAGTCCAGAATCGATAATATCTTTGATCTGATAACCTTTTTTCTTAAGAAATTTCGTTAGATTTTCCCATGAGTTTGGAGCATAGCCGATTTGAAACTCTTCGATTGTTTCATCAGTTAGTCCTCTACTCTTTAAATACTCTAGCGCTTTCTGACCAGTTGGATGTTCCTTTAGAAAATAATGAAAAAACTGAGCCGCTTTTTGATGAATTTCGTAATAAACATCAGTACTTTGTTTTTCTTGGCGTTTAGTTTGTAAGGTAACCCCAGCTTTTTGAGCTAAGATCTCTAAGGCTTCAGGGAAACCTATTCCTTCTTTCTCCATTAAGAATTTAAAAATATCTCCACCTTTGTCACAGCCAAAACAGTGCCAAGTACCGCGTTCTGGTGAGACCATAAATGAAGGGGATTTTTCTTGATGAAAGGGACATAAGACTTTGTAATTAATTCCCGATTTTTTGATCGGAAGATATTCATTTATCAGATCAACAACATTGATCTTTTCTTTGATGAGCTCAATTTCAGACATAGTGGGATTCTGAGCGTATTTTACACCTAATAAAATACGAAAACAAACTTGACCGAGAATTAATGGCATGCTGTTTAAAAAGTACTCATGTTTTATATTCTATTTCGGGTTATATTCGTGTATAATACAAATATAAAAATATCTGGTTTAACATGTCCGAATAAAAGTCATCCAAAGGAAGTTTCACTTCCAAATGATTCTGCTGAACTAGCAGAACTGATGGGGATTATTTTTGGAGATGGCGGAATCAATAATAATTGGCAAATAAAAATTAGTCTTAATTCAGTTTCCGATTTAAAATATTCTTTATATATTAATGATTTATGCTCCTATTTGTTTGGGATAAAAGCTTCTTCGATGAAACGACACGGCGAGAATACTCTCGTGGTTATTATTAATAGCACTACAGTTGTTAATTATTTAATTTCTAAGGGGGCAAAAAAAGGTAATAAGATTCATTTGGGATTAATTGTACCAGTATGGATA
>CAZZEB010000025.1:0-9742 GCA_964652495.1 uncultured Gammaproteobacteria bacterium | reverse complement strand
ATATTCCTTACTATAAGGCACGTGTCCAGTATTAAAAATATATTTATCTGATTTCTGATAAAAACTTATGATAGGCTTCATACTTAACTTTTGACAGCACGGGCTTTGTTAGTAACGCGGAATTTGAGATAGCGACCAAACATTAATGAAGTTTGAGCATCAATAGCTGGCATGGTTGAAATGCTTACCATGATGATTGGAAGCAATAGCCATTGAATGTAAGACCAAACTGTTTGGAAAAAGTTCCAGTTTTTTGGTCGAGGAGGTGAGGTTTTTTCGTGGACAAATATTGTTGAAAGTAATCCAAAGAAAGCGATAGTTAACATCCAAGAGGAGATAATTGGTAAGTTAATAGCAAGGACTGATTCATTGTATTTTTGATTAAGTAAAGGTAAAAAGAAACCAGCGAAAGTAACAAATAAAGCTAACATTCCCCAGCGTAGGTAACCCCACAGCGCGAAGAGTAATTTGTCTGTTTTATCCCAGAAATCTAGATCTTTGCTTTGGAAATAATTAGTGAAGATATAGGGAATGTGCTCAACCCCATAAGCCCAACGTTTTAATTGTAAATATTGGTTTTGGAAAGTTTTAACTAAAGTTGTATCTAAAACAGCATCGGCTGTAATTGGTAAAAAGTGAGGTAAGACTTTGTAATCACCTTTAAAGTGGAAATAGGCTTTCCAGAAGAATCCAGAGTCATCGTTAACCTTATCTCCCATCCAAAGACCAATATCAACTAAAGATTTTAAATTAATAGACATTGAAGCAAAGTTCATATACTTATCTGAGCTGACCATTTCAGATAATTGCCAGAAAGCGGTACCGATAGCAATTAGCCTCATTGGAGCTGGTGCTTGCCAGTAGTTGTTGTAATACAAGAAAACACCAGTATAACTTCGTTTGTCGCGGATTTTAGCTGGTGTGGATAGGTATTTATGCAAAGCTCCGCTTAAGAATTCTGGATGAATTACAAAGTCGGCATCTAATGTAGTGGCAATGACATCTTTAGGATCGATGTGTTTTTTGTGTAGGCTTTGAAGAATATTTCGAACCATCCAATTTCGGTTGCTGCCTGGTCCACGCATCTCCCCAGGTTGAAGAATATGAGTTGTAGTAAAGACACCGCCAATTTGAGATTCGTACTGCTTGAGGTGTTGTTTAACTTCTTCAGTGATCTCTGGTTTAGCGTGAGATTCAAAGCCGATACCTAATAAGATTTTGTCTTTTGGATAATTGGAGTTAACAATGGCATCAATAGCTGGTCCAACGATTTCAGCGCTTTCATTGTATGTAGGAATTAAAATTAGATGATAATAACGATCCCAATCATTTGGAAAGTCTTTTTTAAGATTTTCTAACCAAGGTTGTTGTTTGGCGTAATTGAGTTTGCGATAACCGATGAGTAAGATAATTGAAAGTCGAAGAGCGCTATATAACCAGTAAATATCGGCGATGATAATTAAATAAGCAAGTGCAAATGGTAGTGTGAATGAAAGCCAAATAGGTGAGGTTAAGGCGATCCAAGTTAGAAGTCCAGGTAAAATTTCCAGTGCTCGATTGATGCCATGTTGGTGTTCAATTGCCCAGTTTGTTTCAACTTTTTTATTAATAATGAAGCGTTGTGACATTAAATGATGGAAAACTAAACCAAAGCCAGCGCCTAATAATAAGATTCCAATTAACACATCAAGAGGAGCTGGGAGGATAAAACGTCCAACAATTAAAGTGGCAATTGAGACCACTAAAGTGATAACACCAATCAACCCATGACGTGGGTTTTTATTTAATCGGCTATACAATTCGCTCAAAAAGAAACAGCTGAGTAAGCCTACTACAAACATTGCAATTAGTCGCATAGGCTGATTATACCGTAATTGAAGGTGTCTAGTTAACTGGCAGTCAATAATTGATGAAAATTGGTGGTAGTTTGGTCAATTACTTGCTCAAGTGGAACTGATTTGAGCTCAGAAATTAATTGAGCAATCAGTAAGACACTAGCGGGTTCGTTGCGTTGACCCCGAGTTTTTTGGGGAGACAAGAATGGACAATCGGTTTCTAAGACAATTTTGGATAGAGGTAATTGGATTGCTGCATCTCGGAGATATTGATTTTTAGGATAAGTGATGTTGGCAGCAAAAGAGACAAGAAATCTCGAATTAAGCGCTTTTTGAGTGATGATTTCATCACCTGAATAGCAATGTAAGATACCGTAATGATCGCTAATGATGTCAAAAACCTCAGCCCAAGCATTTTCAGTAATAGGGTCATTACCATTTCGGCAATGAATAATTAATGGAAGATTTAGTTTTTTAGCAAGAGCAGTTTGTGCGTGGAGCAATTGTCTTTGAAGATCTTTGATTTGGTTCGTTGATAATTTAGCTAGATGTTCTTCAGATTCTGGATGAAAGAAGAAATCTAGACCACATTCCCCAACAGCTATGACTTTTTGAGGATGGTTTTGATAAATGGTTTCTATATCTTTGATTGCTTGGTCTAATTCAACAGAGTTTTGATACTTTTTTGCTTCGTGAGGATGAATCCCAATAGAAGAATAGACTTTTAAATTTGGATGAGTGAAGTCCGCAGCTTTTTGACTACTGGTGAGATCGACACCGATGGTGACGACAGTATCGATTTGAGCTTGATTGGCTCGGGAGACAACTTCATCTAGGTCAGCCAGATATTCATCCCAATATAAATGTGTATGAGTGTCGATTAACATTATTTTAATTCTAGCTTTTCGCCTGGCCCAACTATTTTATACTGATCATCGATTACTGCAACTGCTTGTTGGTCGGTTAGGCAGATTAGTTTTGTTTTTAAACTCAACTTTTTTTGATCAATTAATTCTCTGTATTTAGGATCATAGTGAACAAAGAGATTAAAATTAACTAATCCTAAACCGTGCCAGTTTTCTAATTTTACGACTGAAGGATCATCAAAGCCTTTCCATTCGGCGGTCTCTACTGATTGTCCAACGAGTATGGTTCCAGCGCTTAATCCAATATATACTTTTCCTTGATTTAATAAATTAGGGGTAATTTTATTGAAGCCGGAAATTTTTGCCCAATAAAGTAAGTAGAAAGTATTGCCGCCGTTTACGAAAATCACATCTTGTTTTTCGAGGATATCTGCTAATTCTTGTCCATGAATTTTCTCGATATCGACTTCAGTTAAAATAAATCCGAGATCTGTTAATTCCTTACGAACGTTATCTACCCAAGAGGCATCTTCCTCAGAATTTGTAGCAGTAGGAATAAAGGCCACTTTGTTACCGTGAGGATCTCTACCATAAAACTCTAAAAAGTCAGCCACATTTTCGGAAGGGAGGCCTGCTGAGGTTAGATATAATCTTTTTTTCATTATTTGATAGTATCAACAGGTGATAACTCTAATATGTCGGTGTTAGCAAAATAGGGGGTCATTAATCCTTCTTTCCATGTCCAATTGTGATATGCTGCTCGAATCATTTTGCCAATATCACCATGAGCAACGATGACGATATTTTTATTTGGTTGTTCTGAGGTGATTTTTTCTAAGACTCTTTGACCCCTTGTTAATAATGTTGGGAAATCTTCAGACCCCTCGCAATCCAAGAAGTAGAGTACCTGCTCGGTTTGGATGGAATCGGTACAATATTTAGGTATGTCAGCAACTGCTTTGCCAGTTAAAATGCCAAAGTCTCTTTCAATTAAATCTGGTTCAATAATTACATTATCAATTCCAATTTGATCGGCGATGATTTTGGCGGTTGAGTAAGCGCGTTTTAAAGGTGATGAATAGATAACATCGATATTTTTATCTTTAAGTTTTTCTGCTGGGACTAGGGCTTGGGTTCGGCCGAGTTCAGTTAATTCAGTATCCCGATGACCATTTAAAATTGAATTAGCATTATCTTGATCTTGTCCATGTCTTACTAAATATATAGTCATTAAATTCTTGGGAATAATGGATCGCTAGCTTTAATCTGACCTGAAAATTGTTTTAAGATCTTTTCAGCAGTTTGAGGAAGAAATGGTTGTAGATTATAAGCAATGATCCTAATTTGATTGGCGAGATCTGTTAAGGCGCTAACTGCGGCTTCTCCTTCTAATTCCCATGGTTTGGTATCACTAATTTGTTTGTCGGCTTTAGCTATTAAATCCCAGATAATATTTGAAGCTTCGCTAAAAAGCCATTTTTCGATATTCTGGCTGACTTCAGGTAAAAACGATAGCTCGTTTTCAGCTAGGGTGATCTGATTCTTTTCACACATTTTGGCTGTTCGAGCGACTAGATTACCAATTCCATTAGCTAATCCCGCAGTATAATTCTCGTTAAATCGGTCCCAAGTAAAATCGTTATCTTCAAAGGTGCTAGCTTCTTTTGAAATCCAATAACGTAGAGCATCTGTTCCGTATTTAGAAACGACTTCATAAGGATCGACCACATTACCTAGCGACTTGCTCATTTTTTGACCATTACTGGTAATAAATCCATGAATGATAATTTGTTTAGAGGTTGGTAATTTAGCGGATAAGAGCATTGCTTGCCACATTGCAGATTGTTGACGTAGGTTATCTTTGCCCGCAATTTGAACTCCTGGCCAGAAATTTTCAAAGTTATCTTTGTTATTTGGCCAACCTAGAGTAGAAATATAGTTAACCAAAGCATCAAACCAAACATACATAACTTGTTCTTCGTCCCCTGGTACTGGAACTCCCCATGGCATCTTAGATTTTAGGCGGGAGATGCTAAAATCATTTAATCCTTCTTCGACAAATTGACTGATTTCTTTTAATCGATAATCTGGCAGTACGAAATCTGGCTGAGATTTATATAAGTCGAGTAGTGGTTGTTGGTATTTTGACCAACGGAAAAAATAGTTTTCTTCCTCAATTATTTCAATTTCTAAATTAGGGTGAATTGGGCATTTGTCATCAACTAATTCAGAATCTGTTTTCTCCAGTTCACAGCCAACACAATATTTAACTTCATAATTCTTCTTATAGATATCATCATTTGCTAAGCAAAGTTTCCAAAACTCTTGAGCAGCAGCTTTATGATCGGCATCGGTTGTCCGAATAAAATTGGTGTAGCTTAAATTAAGAGATTGTTTGAGGTTATCGAATTTTGCAGCGTATTCATCAACATAATTTTGAGTTGATTTACCTTGTTCTTCAGCTTTACGGTGAATTTTTAAACCATGTTCATCTGTTCCTGTATTGAAGATGACTTCGTTTCCTATCAATCGTTGGTAGCGCGCCATGATATCAGCTTCAATAATTTCTTGTGCAAATCCTAAATGTGGATCAGAATTTACATACGGCAATGTAGTTGTAATATAGAATTTATTCATCTGTTTCTGTTTTGGATTCCGATCTTTTTATAAATGGAATTCGGAAATTAAATTGTTGTCTTCGGAGCTTATTATAAAGCAAAGATAACAGAATTGTTAGAACTAAGGTTCCGAAAGTATTCTTAAAGGAGCTATTAAATAGCAATGAACCTATCTCATTTATGAATTGTGGTGCTAAAAAGGTTTATTAGCTTTTAAAAAGTAATAGTCTGCTTTTTTAGCAGACATTAATTTTTCGACTCCAATCATTGCTAAACGACCATGTTGCATTAATTCAGTTGCTGTTTCTTGTTGTAATTCGTATTGTTGCTTGGCGTGTTTTGAAGCAAATATAGCTGAAGGGAGTACATGGGCAGTAATGTTGTGTGGATGAATATTGGTATATCCAGTAAATTTTAAATAACCAATAAATTCATCTAAACGTATGATATTGGGTACACCCATACCAAGTTGGAAATTAGTAAAATGTTGTTGCTCTTCTAAGGTAAACTGGACATCTCGTGTAAAGACATCTGCAATAAGCAATTTACCTCCAGGTTTTAATATGCGAAAAGCTTCACTAGTTAGCTCTGCTTTGTTTTGAGCGTGAGCAAGACTTTCACAAAAGACTATGGTATCAATTGTATTATCCCGGAAGGCAGTTCGTTGATAGTCTTGAAGCAGAAAATGAACATTAGTTGTCCCAAGTGCTTGGCTGGTATTGCAAGCTTGCGTCAGTTGATTATCAACTACGTTTAATCCATAAACTTTAATTGTTGGGAAAAGTAGGCCGAGATTTAGAGCAATGCTACCGACGCCACATCCAGCATCTACAATTCTTTGATTGGTTGAAGGGGCTAATTCCTCGATTATTTTTGCGGTCATGCGTTGTGTGTTTTTTTTGTTAGAGCTGGGAGTAATCGGTGTTTGTAATTCGTCAGAATATCCTAAGTGGATAGCGTATAGATCATCATGATTAGCATTTTGTCCCCAATTGCGGTAAGCACTATCAGAAACACGATAGTAATCTTTTAACTTTTTTAGATGTTCTAATGTTAGCGGCATCCTAATTGGTTGACTGTCTATATTATAATGTGATTGTCAATGAATATTCCTGGAGATGATGCAGCTCATGCTGCGGTCTTGAGTGATGATGGTAAATTGATTCTGCTTATTCGTCGCCGAGACTTAAAAGTTTGGGTGATGCCAGGCGGCCATTTAGAGAAAAATGAAACCTTTAGACAAGCAGTAATTAGAGAGGTTTTAGAAGAAACGGGTTTAGTTATAAAAGTTAAAGTTTTAGTTGGCGTCTATGTAAATCAGGTTAAAAAAATTCAGAAGCAAGTATTTCAAGCGTTTGTGGTTGGTGGTACCTTACAACTCTCCTCAGAATCTGAAGCTTATGGGTGGTTTTCTGTTCAAAAATTACCTTATCCAATGACTTTTTATGAAACAATGCGTATTAATCAAGCCATTAATTATAAAGGAAAAGTTTTTAGGCAGCAGATAAATATTAGTACTAAACAAGAAGTGTTTTTCCAATTGAAACAAAATCCGATCTGGTTTGTCTATTTGTTATTAAATTATTTTAGATTATGCATCCGGAAATTAGTGATTTAACTAGAGTAATTAAAGCAGCAGAGGGGAAAATCGCACATCCAACAATTGGTTTGTTTTATCGTGGGTTTGTAGATAATCATTTAATGGTAGACACAGCGACTATTTTAGATTCAGTTCCTGCATCATATCGTGATCCAATTTTTCATATGTTTGGGGTACATGTAACTAAAGAGAAACCAATGTTTTTGTGGGAGATTGCTCGAGCGTGGAATGTTGATACTGAAGTTGGAAGGAGCTTAGCAGCTGGAGTTGATTTTTTATGGACGCTATCTTTGATGTATGACGACATAGTGGATGATGACGAGCAAAGAGCAGGTAGTATGACTGCATGGAGACGTTTTGGTAAAGGTATGACTATGGATTCGGTAAGGATTGGGTATGATAGAGTAATTGGTTTTATTAAGGAGAGATTGGGTGATTCAGCTAAAGATAAGGTTATGGATAGTATTGCCGTGGGGCTTAAATCAGTTGAGAAAAGTCGGACTTTTGGTTTGCAGGTATCACAAACCGAGATAAACCAAAACTATCTCGACCTTATGTCCTTTCATACAGCTTGTCCAGTAAATATTTTGTCTGGTTTTGCGCAAATTTCTAAAGATCGGGTTGATTCGGCGATTACGTCTTTAAAGGGGGTAAGTTTTGCCGGTCAGTTACTTAATGATTTAAAAGACTTTATGCCGTACCCTATTCAGGGTCGATTGCCCTTTTCGGATTTAAAGAGACGACAAGTAACTATTCCGTTGTTAGCTTTACATCAGCTTCTAGAGTATCCTTTACGAGAGGATTTAGAGCAATATTTTAATCAACAGGATTTATCAAATGGGAGTTTGCCGGAACTACCAACTGATTTGACATCTTTAGTAGCTGTGGATTTTAACCAAAAGATAAAAGAGATTTATCTGCAGTCATTAAATGAATATGAAATTGCAATTGGGGAATACCCGCGGATTTATTTACCTTCATGGGTAAATTATAAAATGCTTCAGGCACGTCAGTTGTTACATAAAAAGCAGAATTAATTATGACTCAATTATCGATTGATAATTTGTTGAATAACAAAAGTATTGTTAAAATCGCAACTCCGATAATTGGTCATTTGATTTCAGATCGAGTACAAGTATCTGTAGTTGTCCCAGCATATAATGAAGCTATGGGATTGATTGATTTACTTGAGTCATTTAATCATCAGGATAGTCAAAACTTTGAAGTTATCGTAGTCGATAACGGAAGTAACGATCGAACTGTAGCTGTTTGTGGAGGGTTTATATCAAAAGCTAAATATAATCTATCTGTTATGAGTTGCACTCGAGTTGGTCCTGGTAATGCTCGGCGTTATGGATCAGATGCTGTGGTGAATTATTGTCAATACGCTTCAGGCTATAAGCGTAATTGCAAATTAATAGCTTATACGGATGCTGATTGTATTACGCCGAAAGATTGGATTAGTACCTTGATTAAGAGTTTTTCAAATAATTCATTTGGAATTGCTGGAGGGGCGCATGCAGCGGCAGATTGGGTGGATGAACTGATTGAACAAAGATTAGGGATTTCTCATTATTTCTGGTTATTTGCTAACAAAAATAACCAAATGGTTAAAAATA
This sequence comes from uncultured Gammaproteobacteria bacterium, assembly GCA_964652495.1. Lineage (GTDB taxonomy): Bacteria > Patescibacteriota > Microgenomatia > Daviesbacterales > UBA10151 > CAYTXH01. The sequence continues at coordinate 1,204 of CAZZEB010000025.1, read as the reverse complement.
CTCAACATATTAAAATTAGTGGTCCAAATGCTGTGATTTCAATGTCTGCATATGTCACCGCTGGGGGGATGCGTCAACCAATGATAAATGGGCGAGTCGGTATGAAGGAATTATCTGATCTTTATAAACGTGTGGCAGCGGCTGGTTTTAAGGCAGCTTGGATACCAGTTGTTATGGTGGCGAGTAGAAGACGAAATTTGAAAGAATTAATTTATAAGAAAGAAATGTATTATGCTTTTGGGGATGCTCAAGGTAGATTTGTCTCAATTCGTGAGAATGAAAGAGAATTATTAGAAATGGCATTAACGATGGTTCCAAAAGAAAGATGGTTGCAATACCAGCAAGAAATACTTACTCGAATTGAGAATAATTATAGATGAAGGAGCAACCGCTTGATTCAGTGCTAGTTAGATGTTCGGGTTGGTTGGCTAGAATAGGAGTACATGTTTCTATTATTCGATATTTTTTAGATTCGATTAATCCTGATTTGCTAAAAAAATTGAATGCAATTCCTCGGCGTAATATTCGCAGATATATTTTGGAGACAACTCAACGGTATTCTCTACAAGCACCGGTTATTGATGTAGGTTGTGGCTATCGTACGAGTAAGCCGGAATTTGAGGGGGTATTAGGGAGAATATTAAGTGATGAGGAATATGTTGGTGTCGATCATTCTCGGCTTTTTGATCATCCAGTGGCAATAGGTGATGGCCCTGGAGTGCTCGCAACTGTGACACGACTACCATTTAGAGATATGACTTTTAGATCGGTTATATGCAGTGAATTACTTGAGCATGTGAGATTTGACCAGTTAGCGGTTAAAGAACTCTATAGAGTTCTTCAGTATAATGGTTATTGTTTGGTTACGTTGCCTGGTAAGGCAATTCCAAATCATCAAAAATTACCCCATCAAGTTGATTATAGAAGATATTCTAATGAGCAAGTTATTAATTTGATGCAATTAGCAGGGTTTTCCATTACTGATTTAACCGATAGATGGTATGGAAATTATCAAACTAATATTTTTGTTTTAGCTAGAAAGATCCAATCAATGTAATATTATGTTGGAGTATTTGTCACAAAATTAATATACTTAAGATCTATATTAGAGGTTCTCTGAGGATGCTTTTGGGAATATACCTTACATAAGGCAATGTAGTTGTAATATAGAATTTATTCATCTGTTTCTGTTTTGGATTCCGAT
>CAZZEB010000024.1:4836-10060 GCA_964652495.1 uncultured Gammaproteobacteria bacterium | reverse complement strand
GTAAGAAAAATAAAATTAGTCTGAGGATTAGATGATGTTAATAAACTTGATAAATTAATTAGTAAAAATATACCTGTATATACAGATAATTTTAGAATTATTTGTGCAGCAAAGAATATCGATGTAGTTGTCGATATGACTGGAGCTATTGAGTTCGGTGCAGAGGTTGCAGTTGAAACATTTAAAAACAAAAAACACCTTGTTTCAATGAATGTTGAGCTAGATGGAACAATTGGTTCTGTTTTGAAAATGATAGCTGATAAAGCTGGTGTTGTTTATTCGCTGACTGGTGGGGATCAACCAGGTGTAATTATGGATTTATATAGATATGTTCAAGGTATTGGTTTAAAGCCTGTTTTAGCTGGAAATGTAAAGGGCCTTCATGATCCATATAGAAACCCGACAACTCAGGCTGGTTTCGCAAAGAAGTGGAAGCAAAAAGCTGAAATGGTAACTTCCTTCGCAGATGGTACAAAAATATCTTATGAACAAGCGGTAGTAGCAAATGCTACAGGGATGAGGGTTGGAAAGAGAGGGATGCATGGTCCTGTTGTTGAGGTAGGTACTCCAGTTGAAAAAGTAGCATCTTTTTTTCCTAAAAAAGATTTAGATTCAAAAAATGGTATTGTTGATTATATTGTAGGTGTTTATCCACCAGGTGGTATTTTTGTTATAGCAAAAGCAAAAAGTAAAAAACAGAATCATTATCTTAGCTATTATAAATTAGGGGATGGCCCTTATTATGTTTTTTATACCCCTGCACATATTTGCCATTTTGAAGTTCCATCTTCAATAGCGAGAGCCATATTGCTTAAAGATGCGGTTATTGCTCCAAAAGCAGGACCAATGGTAGAGGTAATTGCAGTTGCAAAGAAAGATATGAAAAAAGGCGAAGTAATTGATGGTTTAGGAGGATACTTTACTTATGGAATATGCGAAAATTTTCAAACCGCTCGAAAAGAGAATTTGCTTCCGATCGGTATTGCTGAAGGATGTATTGTAAAGAATGATATTGCAAAAGATTCTGTGCTAACTCTTAATGATGTGGAGATTAATGACGAATTACTATCCGTGAAACTGTGGAAACAACAGGTTAACACCTTCAAAAGTTAGTAAAATTCAATGAAAGAAAAAATAAAGTCAGGTCTGCTTAAATATTTCGGTAAGTTCTTTTCCATTCTAGGGATAGGAGTGATCATAATGTTCCTTTTTTCTTTATCTATAAAAGGTGAACCTGGAAATCCTTTATATTTTCAGACAGAGTTAGATACTAAGATGAGTGGGCCATTTGAATCATCAGGAACTGGTTCTCGTTATGCTTTAACTAAATCAATTGTTGAGTCAAATAGCTTTTTCTTTAATGAAGAATTAGCTAAATTTGCTTCACCAGATTTAATAGTTTACCAGGGTAAATACTCAACTCTTTTTACACCGGGAGTTTCATTTATTGCTGTTCCATTTTATTATTTAGGACAAATTTTTGGTTTACCCCAACTAATAACTTTTTTATCAACAACTCTTTTTGCAGTACTTAATGTTTTATTAATTTTTTTGATATCAAAAAAATTAAAAGCAAATAATATACATAGTTTGATTGCGGGTCTTGTTTTTGCTTTTGGAACTAATGCATTGGGTTATTCTTCAACAATGACTCAGCATCACTTAAGTCTTTTATTAATTCTACTAACTATTTTGAACGTGGTAAGCAAAAGGACTTTTGTTAATAATTTGATATTAGGTGGGTTAATTGGTACTGGGATTTTAGTAGATATTCCAAATGCATTTATGATGGCACCGGCAGCAATATATGCATTTTTTCAACATTTTCAAATTAATGACTCGAATGGTAAAAAGAGATTAAATATTAATCCATTTTTTATAGCAATTATAATCGGATTAATTCCGCTTTTTGCGTTATTTGGATATTATAATTATTCTACAACTGGTTCTTATACAACATTAGCTCAAAGTATTGGTAGAACTGATTTCTTTGCTACTGAAGAAATAAAAGAAATTAACAGACAATCGAGTGTAAATGTTTCTAAAGAAAAACCACCGTTAATTCCGTTTGCTACCAGAATGCAATTAAATGGAGCTTATATTTTATTAGTAAGTAATGAACGGGGAATATTTTTCTATAATCCTATTCTTTTACTAGGATTACTTGGTTTGTTCTTAGCATATAAAAATAAAGTACATAATGGCTTAGTTATTCTGATTTTTGCGACAATTTTAGTTAATATTCTTATGTATTCAATGTTTGGTGATCCTTGGGGGGGTTGGTCTTTTGGCCCACGTTATTTAATCCCATCGATAGGATTACTATCAATAGGATTGGGTTATTTATTAACTAAAGTAGGTAAAAATCCGTTTATTATTATTCTATTTATTGTTTTGACTCTTTATTCTATTGGTATTAATGTTTTGGGGTCTGTTACAACTAACCTGTTACCTCCAAAGGTAGAAGCTGAAAATCTAGCTGTCCCCGTACCCTATACTTTTATGTATAACAATGATCTGGCTGAAAAGAATATATCCGGAATTCTTGTATACAACATGTTTTTAAGAGATTTTATTAATGTGAAGTCATACATATACATATATACATTACTTATTTCGGTAGTTATTTTTTCTTTATTAGCAATTGGCAATAGCTTAAAAGATAAGGGGGAAAATGTTTAATTTTTCAGTGAACGTAAATTCTATTTATAAATTTATTAAAATGCTTGAGAGAGTAGTATTTCCACTTCTGGTGATTGCTTTAATTTTAACTTCGATTTTAGCTTATATTTATTATTATTTTAATGGACTAGGACTTGCTTATAATGATGCTAGATCTCATCTAGATATTGGGCGTCGAGTTGTCGAAGGTTTAAAGCCTGGTATGGCCCAATTAGGTAGTGTTTGGTTGCCTCTGCCTCATCTATTAATGATTCCCACTATTTGGAATGATTTTATGTGGCATTCTGGATTATCTGGTGCAATTATCTCAATGATTTCCTTTGTTGCTACTGGGATATTAATCTACAAGTTTTTAGCAAAACTTAATGTTAATTTATTTGCTCGAGTAGTAGCGGTTATTATTTTCGCAGCAGATATTAATATTCTTTATCTTCAGTCTACCGCTATGACGGAACTTCTTCTGTTGGCAGTTATGACTGCTGGTGTTTATGAGTTAATGCTCTGGCATAAATCAGATAATATTTTAAATCTTATTAAAGCTGCCTTTTGGATTATGTTATCAACTCTTACTAGATATGATGGTTGGTTTTTGTTTATTTTTGCATCAGGATTAGTTTTTCTAAATGTTTGGCGGAAAGAAAACTTTAAAATTAATTGGATGATTTTTGGAAGAATTGAAGGTTCGTTAATTCTTTTTTCAACTTTAGCTGCCTTTGGAATCTTTTTTTGGTTTCTTTGGAATTTACTGATTTTTAAGGATCCGCTATATTTTGCATTTGGCCCTTACTCTGCACATGCACAACAAGATCAATTAAATACTGCTGGTATTTTAGCAACCAAAGGTAATATCTATTTATCAGTTAAACATTATATGTATGCATTAGTGTATAACTCAAATTTCTTTATATCAGTCTTAGCTTTTTTCGGCGCAATTTATTTATGGATTGATAAAAGAATATCAACAGGAATCAAATTAGCATCGACTGCATTAACAGCCCCTTTAATTTTCAATATTATTGCTTTATATCTGGGCCATTCAGTTTTATTTATTCAAGGCATTTCAGGAAATACTTGGTTTAATGTTAGATATGGTGTGATGATGATTCCATCTATTGCAATTTTTGCAGGTTTCTTAATAGACCGACTAAAAGGTTTTAGATATGTTTTACTGGGATTAATATTATTAGTTTTAACAATTCAGTTTACTAGTTATGATGCAGTGACAATTGATGATGCTCGAGTTGGATCGAGTCAGAAAAATGTTAGTGAGGTTAGTGGTTGGTTAATGGATAATGCAAGTGATCAACCTGGATTTATTCTAATCTCTGCTGCATCTCATGATGCGATTATTTTCTCTTCTAGATTACCAATGAAAAGATTTATTCATGAGGGAACTGGAGATTATTGGAAGAGTGCTGTAAGTACTCCTGATCGTTGGGCACGATGGATTGTTGTTCGAACATACGATAATAATGACTTAACTTGGCGTATGGTTAATGAGTTTGCTAATTTTGAAAAATATGATAAAGTCGCAGAGTATCCTTTTGCAGATATATATCAGCTTAAGGATGAATATCTTTCTGGTTTAATAACAGAACCAGTTTTACCTGCTCAAAGATAAATATTAGGAGTTAGTTTATATGATAAAACTTTTCAGTAAATCTTTAATTATTTTTATTTTATTAATAAATGTTTTTCTTCCGTCAAGTTTATTTGCTGCTGAAAATAAAATATGGTGGGATGTTCAATCAATTGACACGATGAAATATTCTCGTGATATAGCACGAGAGAAATTAAATGATTCAAGTTATGATGCTGATATTGACCAACAAGTAAGGATGATTGCGGATACAGGTGCTAATTATATTGGTATTGGCACTCCATATGATGAAGAGTTTTTACCATATTTGAAAAGATGGGTTAGCGCAGCACGTAAATACAATTTAAAAGTTTGGTTTCGCGGTAATTGGTCTAATTGGGAAGGGTGGTTTGATAGACCAAGACAAATGGATTTCGCTACACATATTCAAAAAAGCAAAGAATTTATTATAAATAATCCGGATCTTTTTGAAGATGGTGATAGTTTTACTGCCTGTCCAGAGTGTGAAAATGGAGCAGCTGGCGACCCTAGAATGACAGGTAAGGTAAAGGAGTATCGACAATTCTTAATTGATGAGGTAGTGGAGACAAATAAAGCATTTAAACAGATTAGAAAGAGTGTGTCTACAAACTGGTTATCTATGAACTATGATGTTGCAATGCTAATTATGGATCGAGAAACTGCGCATGCTGTAGGAGGCGTTATTTCAATAGATCATTATGTGAAGGATCCTCAAAGATTAGCTAATGATGTAACAAATTTACATAATAAGACTGGTGCTCGAATTCTTTTAGGGGAGTTTGGTGCTCCAATCCTCGATATACATGGTGATATGACAGAAGAAGAACAAGCAGAATGGGTAAGGCAGGCATTTGCACTTTTGGCTCCGAAGAAAGAATTATATGGAATTAATTATTGGGTAAATCTCGGAGGGTCAACAAG
>CAZZEB010000024.1:0-4826 GCA_964652495.1 uncultured Gammaproteobacteria bacterium | reverse complement strand
ATTGGGTCTTACTATACTTCAAAATTGGTAACTGGACGAGTAACGGATCAATTAGGACGTTCGATAGATCAGGTGTTAGTTTATCATGATAGTAGAAAAGCAATGAGTAGAGAAGGCTATTTTGAGTTGCCTATTATTGATCAAAACAAGATTACATTCGAAAAAGAAGGATATTATCCTGTTGAAATTATAATTGATGATATAAATAAAATAGCTGACATAAAAGTTACTATGATTCCTGATCATCCAAATTTTTGGTACAAGTTAATGAGTTGGTGGCAGAACTTGTGGAACTAAAATAGTCTCTTCAATTGAATAAATTTTGTTGTATAATCCTGGCGTGGACCAAAAAGCTTTTGTTGTTATCTTTGTCGTCATTATGGTAGTAGCTACTATTGCAGTAGTTGTAACTAATTTAGCAAAAGGATCGGATTCATCGATGAGAGCTCGTGATACTGAATCAATTGTCAGTGATATTGCGGATGATCAAAAATCGACAGATGAGATTAGTTTTAGTAAACTAGGAGTGCCAGCTGCTAATCCGCAAAAGCCAACTGCTAATCAACAAGGGATGGTAGCGCAACCAACAGCAACACCGATGCGACAAATACCTCAAAAAAGATTATTTTCTAGTTTTCCTGGAGCGTCTCAGAAAGAATTATTAGAGAATAAACAAGTGACTATAGAAACAGATAAGGGTGATATTGTATTTGAGATCTATCCAGAGGCTCCTAAAGCAGCTTCTAATTTTATTTTTCTGGCTCAGAATGAATTCTATAATGGTTTGATTTTTCATCGAGTTGAACCGGGATTTGTGATTCAAGGAGGGGATCCCTTGGGTAATGGAACAGGTGGGCCAGGATATACTTTTGAAGATGAAACAGTTACTCGGGATTATGATAAAGGGATAGTTGCAATGGCTAATTCTGGCCCAAATACTAATGGTAGCCAATTTTTTATCATGTTAGAGGATAATCCAAGTTTGCCAAAACTTTACACTATTTTTGGTAAGGTCGTTAAAGGGATGGATGTGGTAAGTAAAATCACTAAAGGGGATGTAATGAACAAAGTGACGATTCAAGATACTTCAAAATAGAAATCGGTTAATCTGCAAATATATTCAAAATAAATTTAGAGATGATTAAAGAAAGCGTCCTCAAATTTTGGACCGGTTTTAACAATATCGACTGGTGTTCCCAGAGCTTGTTCTATTAAGTATATAAAACGGATAGCATTTTCTGGTAAATCATCAATCTCTTTAGCTTGGCTAACTTTCGATCCATCCCAGCTTGGTAAGCATTCAACATGAGCAGTTGTTTGATTGAGTAGTTTTTGATCTGGGTAATATTCAGCAGGATTTTGATGCTGATCTGTTAAATGATTAATAACATGCATCGGCATTTCATGGTTTTCAGCGTCCAAATGAGTCAATGCGATTTGTCGATATCCATCCGCGCGACGAAAATAATTGAGCATGCCAAATTCTAAAGGATAAATGTCTCTTGTTCTGCCGGTGGTTTTACCTTTTTCAGAAAATGTGTCTTGAATCCAAGAGAATAAATCTTCAACATTTGCATTGTGAAGCGCTGATAATTGGCGGCTGCCAACAGAGGATATATAAGTTTTTAAAACTCCGTAATGTTGGTGAACATCCTGAGCACTAGCAATTCCATATGTAGCATCTAGAATAGTGGTTGCAGTTGATTGGCTGGCGGTAATATCCGGATCAACTCCTACCCAAGGTGCTAGACCTGGACCCTGAGCCCCTTCAAAGGTTATTGGTGTTCTGGTATCATGCCAACTGTTGCGGAGAAATTCTCGCCAGTCTTTGTCAGCTAAAGATTTAAGGGTGTTTTTAGTTGCTGCTAATTGTTCTAAGTATTGATCTAAAGTTCCGACTGGACGTCGATCACGACCGTGACCATTAAATTCCCAAACTGATATTTCTGATAGATGGGGGATTTCTAGCTGCGGCTTATTACGTCTAATCCCATCTATTTGGCCAGCATATAAACGGTATTGGTCTGCAAATTTTGTTTGCCAATCTCTGTCTAATAAATCTCGTAATGTTAGATGTTGTCGCAAAAGCTTATCAGCATAGATGACACTAATGCCGTTTCCTGTAGATCCTTGTCCACCATTGCCGTTTGATTTTCCGCTTTTAGATTGATGCCAGGTTTTAATGGTACTTTCCATGGCTTTATGTAGAGGAGTGCCCAGTAGAGTTAATGGATCGATTTTTAATTGACCTGGTAATTGATTGCCATATTCTTCTCTTAAAAAATTATATTCATTAACTATATCGATTGTTTGGATAGCACAAGTTCGGGCGATCATAGCGGTGCCTCCTTCAGTACTAATAGCGACAGGTAAGTGGTGAGTGGTGACTTGGCGTCCATCTGTTTTAGTAATATCGTGACCAGCGTTCCCGCCGCCGTTATAACGGACTGAAACAATCGGATGACGTTTTGTTGAAAAAGTGTCGTTAATTAAATCTGCGATAGATCCTTTGCCGGCATCTCCAAAGGCAGCATCAGAAACTGCCCAAGAGTTTTTACGACGTCTAGTATTAATTTGATGGTTTGGAGTATTAAGTCGATTAATTATTTGTTCGATTGGAGTTTGGTAGACTTCTTTGATAAGTGCTGAAATTGTCGGTCTTTCGATAAATGACATCTTAATGTTACCGCCAAAATTTTATCAGGTTTTTTTTGAACTACAAGCTAGCAAATTAAAAGTATTTTATTTAGACTTGTCTGGAGTTCCGCTGTCCAAAAAAACTGTTAGTTGCCCAATATATTGTATGTTGACAGTATATAGAACCAATGTGTTATCTTAGGTATGTTGAGTTGGTAAAAAGATGCTTGCCCAATATATTGTATGAAGTGTTGCTATTGCGGTACAACTGCAAGCAAGGTAGTTGATAAACGAGAGGTTAATTCGACCGGGGAAATTCGTCGAAGAAGAGAATGCTTAAAATGCCATAAGCGTTTTACTACTTACGAACGAGTTGCTGGAATCGAATTAATGGTAGTAAAGAGAGATGGAAGTCGGCAAGTATTTTCAGCTGAAAAGTTGAGATCAGGGATTGAAAAAGCGATTGCTAAGCGACCAATATTTAATCAATTAGATGATATTGTTGCTAAGATCGAGACTAAGTTCCGGTTAAAAAATGAAAAAGAAGTACCAAGTCGAATGATAGGTCAGGCGGTTTTGAGTGAGTTGAAAAAGTTAGATCAAGTAGCATACTTGAGGTTTGCAGCGGTTTATCGATCGTTTCAAACAACTGGTGATTTTACTAAAGAGTTAGAAACTTTAGATAAAGTTCACAGTAAAAATGCTGTTTATTAATTTTTAGAAAATGAAAAAATCAAAATATACAAAATCAGTTAATCAACAAATTACACCAGTCCGACGAGAAAATCGATCAGATGAAGATATTCGACCAAAAGCAGGAAAACAAATTTTAGGAAAGAAATTTACTCCTTGGTATACACCTGAAAATATGACCACGACTACTTTAGAAGGTGTTCGGCAAAAAGTATTTTTAGATCGATATGCTGATAAAGATGATGCAGGCCAACCATTAGAACAACATCCAGAACAGATGTGGACTCGGGTAGCAAATGGTATCGCTGAAATGGAGAAAACTCCAAAATTAAAGAGATACTGGGCTGAGCAATTTTATAAAGCAATGGAAGGTTTTAAGTTTGTTCCAGGGGGTCGGATTTTGTCAGGTGCTGGGACTGGTTATCAAGTAACTTTCTTTAATTGTTATGTAATTCCATCTCCAAAAGATTCACGCCGAGGAATTATGGAGAATATTATGCACACTGTGGAGATTCAATCTCGAGCAGGTGGAGTTGGTGTTAATTTATCATCACTTCGACCAAAAGGTGCGCGAGTTCGAAAAGTAAATGGAACTTCTTCAGGTCCAGTTAATTGGGCAGCATTGTACTCAACTGCAAATCATGATGTTATCCAACAAGGTGGTTCACGACGTGGTGCTTTGATGTTGATGCTACATGATTGGCATCCAGATGTTTTGGAATTCATTCATGTTAAAGAAGATTTAAGTAAAATTCCTGGAGCTAACTTATCAGTTTGTGTATCAGATAAATTTATGCAAGCTGTCAAAAATGATGGTGAGTGGACAACTCGATTTCCTGATACAACAGATCCAGAATATGATGCTTTATGGGATGGTGATATTGATGGTTGGGAAGCTATGGGGAAACCAGTAAAGATATATGAAACACATAAAGCTCGAGATATTTGGAAGAGAATTTGTACTGCAGCTTGGACTTCAGCTGAGCCAGGATTACATTTCTTAGAGAGATCAAATGCTTGGAGTAATACATGGTATTTTGAAAAATTATTAAGTACTAATCCTTGTGGTGAACAACCATTAGGTGCTTGGGCAGTTTGTAACTTAGGAGCCATGAATTTATCAGCTTATGTTAATGACGCTGGAGTATTTGATTATGATGGCTTAGATAAAGATGTCCGAATTGCGATGCGATTTATGGATAATGTGGTTGATGCGAATTATTATTTCTACGATATTAACGAAGAAAAAGCTAAAGAGATCCGCCGAACAGGTATCGGAACAATGGGACTTGGCGATGCATTAATTAAGATGCAATTACCATATGGAACTCCAGAAAGTTTAGTTGAGATTGATAAAATCTACAAAACTATCCGAGATGCTGCTTATGAAGTTTCTTCTGATTTAGCAGCTGAAAAAGGTTCTTTCCCAATGTTTGATGCTGAGAAATATTTACAAGGTCATTTTATTCAACAATTATCAGACGCTACTCGAGCTA
>CAZZEB010000023.1:594-10511 GCA_964652495.1 uncultured Gammaproteobacteria bacterium | reverse complement strand
AATAGTAAATGATAATACCTATCGTCTGAATAGACTGGTGGGTCAAGATTCGTGGTATGAAACTGAGCTGATTAATTTAGATGAAGGTGTGCAGCAGGTCACATTAATAGATCCACTTATTAATAGTGCTTTGGATTTTAGTGCTGGTCCAGAAGTCCAAGCTGCTACAACAAATGAGGGCGTTTTAATAAAATCTGCAGGAAATGAGCAGTGCTTCAAATTTCCATTAGTTGCTGATCAAACAGCTACTGAAAGTGAATTTTTAGTCGAATATTATTATCAGCGTATAGAAGGTAATCAGGATTTTGCATCTTTTATAAATCGTAAGGGCGAAGCTAAAACTAGTAGAGATAAAAAAGATGTCAGTCATTTTTCTGGCGCAAATTACCCTTCAAGATTTAGGGAATGGAAAGTGATTAAACCAACTGAACAAGCAATTCTAAATATATGTAACGTTAGGATTAGAAATTCTGATGTTGAAACAACCAATAAAATATCGCGACTTAAAATTATTAAGATGATAGATCCGTATTTAGTAGCGGTTAGCCAAAGTACAGCTGGATTACAATCAGAGGGTCAGTTAACAATTGAAAGTAATAATAATACAGAGGTTGATTTTTATTGGAATGGAAAGAAAACAATGATACAAATGATGGAGAATTTCTCTAATAACTGGAAACTGATTAATGATAAAGGTCAGGTGGTCTCAGATAATAATCATATTATGCCGTTTGGAACATTTAATGGTTGGATAATTGATTCAGGTACATATAGATTGTCTTATCAACCTCAGGAATCATATCACTGGGGAATTAGAATCTCTATAATTGGTCTGTTGTGTGCTCTAGTTATTATTTTAAGGAGAAAATTTAAATGAAAATTATAAGTAACTGGTTAAATGGTATATATAAAGTTTATGAGCATAACTTTCATCTTCTTTTTCTGATAATAGTTATTAATGTAGGTGCAATTGTCTCATCACGTTTTGTACCTTATCTAAATATTTTTGGTGCAGAATTACTATCATTTGTATTTTTAATTGATTGGTTAGTGTTTATAAAAAAGTTTCAACCATCAATAAAAACTTTATATAAAATTATGGTTTTTATATTAGTAATTACTTTTTTAATGTCAGTATTATCTATCTCACTCTTTAAAACTTGGTTAGGTGTAGTATTATTAGTAGTAATTATTTCGATTATTGTTAAAGCTTCTGATGGTGACTAAATTAATCTCATTTCCAAATTTGCTGGTTAGTCTGATTGTTGTTGTTTGGCTGGTTTTTGCTTTTACTGGAATTAAAGATAATCACTCGTTTTGGACGGATGAAAGCAATGTGGCTTTATATTCTCGACAAATTCTGGAAACAGGAAGAGCCAATTTGCCTGTGACTGGTTATTCAACTGGATTGTATCAAGTTGGCTATCAATATTCACTTGCTTTACTTTTTAGTATCTTTGGTATTAGTGAGTTTGCGGCTAGGTTGTTATCGCTAATAGCAGGGAGTGCTGTTCTAGTTATCAGCTATTTATTAGTAAAAAGAGTCACTGGATCTGTTTTATGGGGGATTTTAGCTATTATTGGTCAGGGTTGGTGGGCAATAAATTTAGCTTACTCAACTCAAACAAGACCTTATATGATTTTGCAGTTATGTGTTTTAAGTTTGTGTCTACTGAGTCTAAAGTTTGTTAAAGATAAAAACTGGATATTTTCGCTTTATATTTTATTATTAGTGTTTATAGCAACCTTGTTTCATTCAACCGGATTATTTTTATCAATATTATATTTAATTTATGTGGTTGAATTTTTATCTCAAAAAATTAAGTTTATTAGTAATTGGCGCTGGCTGATTTTTGGGATAGTTAATATAGGTTTTGGTTTGGCACTGATATTCGGATTGAGGTACTTAGGATTAACCGGAGAATTCAATAATTTAGTTTATCTTAAATATATAGTTCGACATCATTTATGGTTTTTAGTTATACCATTTGGATTTGGTTCTTGGTACTTATTGAAAAATTATCGAGTCATCGGTGTTGGAATACTAAGTTACTCTTTTTGGGTGTTTATTGTTTGGTTGTTTTTCTCTTACTCCTATAATATTCGTTATTTAATACCATTAATTGGTTTAATAGTGGTGGTTAGCTTTATTGGTTTAGCAGAAATTTTAAAGTTATCAAAAATATTTTTACCAATAAGAATTGGGTTGGTCGGTTTAATTTTAATCACCTTTGGGAGTCAATTAGTTTGGTGGCCAAAATCTTATTATTCACCGAATGTTTGGTTGTACGGCGATGTTCAAAATGCTGATTACAAGTCAGCTTATGGATGGATGGTTAATAAATATGGTCAAGAGTTAAATGGTTGGGCAATTTTTGACAGTTGGAATGATAGAACACTTTGGTACTTACGACGACCACCTGATGCGATGTTCGTAGTTTCTAGTTTAGTTCCTGATGGGCAGAAATATGATGTGACTTCAGGGTCTTATTTTTATACAACTTTAGAACAATTTAAGGCTGAACAGTCGAAATATCCGCAGGGGCTGGTTTTAGTTGAAGAATGGCAAAGCACTATGCCAGAGGAGATTAAACAGTATATTCGCCAAAATTTGAAATTAGAATATACTGTAAATGGTCTAACTACAGATCAGATTGATCAGTGGCCATTGGCTATTTATAGTTGGGGTAGTAATTAATGAAGAAGAAGCCGATCATTATTTCAGGGATTTTTATTGTTTCAAGTTTAATCCAACTTATTACCCAAATTTTAATCACCAGATTATTTGGAGCTAGTCAACAGGTTGATAATTTTTTGGCGGCGGTAACAATTCCAACATGGATAGTAACTGTTATTTATGCAACTTTGAATGATGCGTTACTTCCGAGATTAAAAAAAGACGATAATCAAGGTGAAGTAGGACAGGATTTGACAGGCTTATTAATTAGTTTAGGTGGGATGGGTGTGATTATTTCATTAGTTTTATGGCTTTTAGCGGAATGGTTGATGAAGTTGGTTTTTGGAAATGCAGTGTTAGATTTAGTTGAAGTGATAAATTATTTCCGTATTATGATTTGGGGTATTCCAATAGCCATAATAACTGTAGCTGGGGGAAGTTACTACTATTTACATCAGAAATTATTTCGATTTCCGATAGTTCAATTGATTGGTAGTGTGACAAATCTTCTGGTACTGATATTAACTTATCCGCTCTTTGGAATTAGATCACTTGTCATCGGTTTTCTCGCAAATTTAGTTATTCAATTGCCGATGATGTGGCCTAGAATTGTGACTAAATTTAAACTATTTAATTTATCACCATTATTATTAGCATGGTTACCGTTAATCATTGGCGTCTTAGCGATGCGAAGTGATAGTTTATTGGTGAGAAGTTTTGGTGCTGGTTTAGGTGAAGGATACTTAGTTTATCTAAATTTACTTTTAAGAATATTTGGTTTGGGAACAGGTTTATTAACAATTGGATTACAAGTAGTTTTATTACCAAATTTGGTGGAAATATTTGAACGTCATGAGTATCAAACTGCCAGTCAGCTAATTAATAAAGCTAAAGCTGTTGCTTTGGTAGTTACAATTGCAGCAACTGCAGTGATCTATTGGTTAACACCAGAGTTATTAAAACAACTGTTTGTTGGTGGCCAGTTTGATATGTCGGATTTACAGAAGACTGTTGAATTGTTGCCAATATTTATCTTACCAGCTATCGGTTGGGGAGTAGCAAATTTATTTGCTCAGCCATTAATTGCTCTAAAGAAAGTATGGTGGGTGGGTGGCATACAATTAGCGAGTTTGGTTTGTGGTTGGTTAGTAGCGATGACCTTACAGTCTTCAGGATTTGCAATACTAAGTATTGGTGCTGGATTAACAATTTTATTGTTTGGTGGGATAATCGGAAATGAGATCGTATGGCAAATATACAAGAAACGTCTACTCAGCAAATAAATAGCAGTATAGTAATTGCAACATACGGTCGTCCGGGAGGAGCGCTAAGTGTTGTTAAACAGATTCGGAAATTTGACTCTCAAATCGAAATAATAGTGGTTGATCAAAAACATACTAGTCAAATTTCTAAAGATGATATAAGTAAATTTAATATTAATTATATAAATTTAGATAAACCTAATTTATCAGCTGCTCGAAATGTTGGTTGGCGATCTGCACACGGGGAATGGATTATTTTTTTAGATGATGATGTTGAGATTCTTGAAAAAACCATAACTGAACATAGTAAATATTTGCAAAATAGTGATGTAGTGGGGGTTGTCGGACGGGTTATTAATGATAGTGATCAATTACCTAAAGATTTGTCAGTTTCAACTGGTCAATCCAATTACTTGAAGTTGAAGTTTAGTTATAACTTTTGGAGTACTAAATCTCAAAATGTTGATTTTTTATATGGTTGTAATATGTCGTGTCGCCGACAGACTTTAGATAAGATAGGCGGTTTTGATGAATATTTCCAAAAAATTTTTGATGATGTAGATATTGGTTTTCGTTTAAAGAAGTATGGTCAATTAATTTTTAACCCAGAAGCGTTAGTTTATCATCATCAAGCATCTGATGGTGGAAGTAGATACCAAAAACAACAGCCAGAAGATGATTTGTATCGTAATTACGGTTATTTTATTGCTAAAAGTGTAGTTTTTCCGATATCAATTATTAGCTTGTTTCTCAGGTGTAAATCAGCTATTTTTAAAGGTAGGAGTGAGCTGTTATGCTTGCTTAAAGGATATCAAGATTTTTTTATAAAAAATGATTAGTTGGAGGAAATTAAATTGGAGAACTATATTATTACTTATTTTATTAATGTCAATTTTTGGCGTTATTCTGGTTGCCCGGTTTTGGCAAGTTGGTGAGTATTTCAGTTTTAATTTTGATGAAGAATATCAAGCTTGGTTGGCGTGGCGATTATACCAAGACTTTCATTTGATTTGGATTGGAGTTAGTGCTTCAAATGTTAAGTACTATTTAGGACCTGGCTTTACTTATTTGAATTTTATTCTATTTGAGTTATCTCGAGGTGGTTTATCGATTCTGGCATATTTCAGTGTTTTGTTTGGCTTATTAACCATGTTAAGTGTAGGTTATATTACTTATCGTTGGTTTGGTTTATGGTCGGGGATTTGGGCAAGTGCATTGTATGGAGGGTCCGCATTTTTAAATTATTTTGATAGAAGGTTTTGGAATCCATCACCTGTTCCATTTATTGCTATTTGGCTGCTGTATAGCTTAAGTCAAGCAATGAAACAAAGTTGGTGGTTTGTATTAACTGCTGCTTTAGTGGGGATATCACTACATGTCCATCTATCATTAGTAGTTTTATGGCCAATTATTGCTATTGTTATTTGGATTAGACGACGTGAGATTAAATTAAAGCATTGGTTATCGATGATCTTAATTTATTTAGCAATTACATCTCCATTAATAGTTTTTGATATAAATCATAATTTCGATAATTTTTTGGCGCCAGTAAAATATTTTCAAGATCCTGATAGACCTTCAAAGTTACCCTCTTTATGGGTGTCTTCGAATTACGCAAACTTTTGGTGGAATAGTTTTGGTCGTTTTTGGTATTTGGATTATCAAAGCAGTATTCAAGAAGAACAGAATTTAGGACCTCATGGAAAAATGACCAGACCATTTTGGGGATGGACTGTTTTTAGTTTATTCTTAATTGGTTTGTTTGGATGGTGGCATAGATTTTCTTCAAAGGGGAGATTAGTTATGGCTGCTATTATGTTATATACAGTATCTTTTATTAGTTATCCGGGGGTGGTAGGTGAATATTATATGTTGGGTATGTTTGTTATGTTGCCGGTAGTATTTGGTACTGTCTTGTCACGATTTAATGTGACTTTAGTGTCAATTGCAGTGTTGGTATTTGTAATTATAAACCTATTAACTGTAACTTCTTCGACTCAAGCAAAGTATGGATTGGAAGTTAAGAAAAATATTGTCGAAAAAATTAATAATCAGTTAAAACAACGCCCCTATGAATTAGTTACAGTGGGTGCTGACCCAAGGACGTATCATCCTTATGGAGGATGGAGATATATGTTTAGCCAGTATGGATATACTCCGTCCAGTAGTTACGCGGATCAGTTTTTTGGATGGTTATATCCAGATCAATTAAATAAATCTATTCCAGAAGTTCAGGTTATAATTGCGGAGGATATGGATTATAAAACTGATTTACCAATAGAGTATCAGGTTAAAGAAGGTGCTTTTCAGGGATTAATAATAAAATTAGTAAAATGAAACAAAAAGATTTAACAGTTGTTATACCAACATTGAATGAAGCCAATAATATTGAACGTGCAATTAAGAGTGCTGCATGGGCTGATCAAATTTGGGTGTTAGATATGGGTTCAACTGATAGAACTGTTGATATTGCCCAACAGTTAGGTGCCAAAGTTGTAATCCGAAATGAAGGTAAACAATTTGTTGGAGTTCAAGATAACTTAAATTGGGCAGGTAAAGAATGTGGTACAGAATGGGTATTTCGTCTCGATGCTGATGAAGAATTCACTCAGAAGTTGGCAGAAGAGATTAAAGACATTTTGAGTCGAGATAGTGAATATGTGGCATTTGGGGTACCGAGAAAACAGTTTTTCTTAGGTGATTTTCTAAAAGGTGGTGACTGGTATTATGACCGATTAGTTCGTCTTTATCGTCCGGATAAAGTTTGTTACGCTAATTTAGTAAGTGTTCATGAACAGTTAGTCGTAAATGGTCAGCAATCTTATTTAAAGCATCCCTTAAATCACTATTCGCATCCAACATGGAAAGAAATCAATCATAAATGGAATTTATATACGGATCTTGAAGTTCAGAGAATTCATGAATCATTGATAATTGCTTTGGCAAAAATGATATTTTTGCCAGGTTATGTTTGGGCTCGATGGATGTTATGGCATAATGGTTGGAAAGATGGTTGGCGGGGTATAGTGGTGGCGACATGTCGTGGTTGGTATGACTTCTTAAAATATGGGAAGTATATTAAGTACCGTTTTTCTTCACCTAAAAAAAAGATTTAATTTTGTTGTCGTTGATATAAAAATAATTGATAATCCTTGTTTAATGTCCAAATTTTAATCAACTGATTTGGTTGGAATTCTGTTACTTGATAAGCCTGTGTTGAGTTAATTAAATTTTGGTTACCGATTATAAATAAATACTGATTTTTATCATAATCACTGATTGCTAAATTATTTTGTTGGGTTTTTATCAAATAATGTTGGACTGAAGCTTCCGTTTCATAGATCAAATTAACAATATTAAATGATGCCAGATTCTGATCTTTTATTATTTTAAAACTAGCTTCTTCTGATTGATAATTCCAGTTTTTGGCCATACCAAAGGCTTGAGTAGGTGGTGATGCATAATATAAAAGACTTATTAAACTAAAAATTAGCATTAATTTTATCATCGGTAATTTTAGAGAATACTTTTGTGTCATTATGCTAATAAAAACAATTACACAAAAAACTATTGATAACCAATAATGTGGGGGTGTCCCCGATGAATATTGACCAAAACTAGGATTTTTAATTATTAGTAATAAAGTTTGAAGATTATAAAATTGATTCTTGATCTCAAAGATTATAAGTGGACTAAAACCGATTAAATAGCCGGATATAAAAAGGAAAAACTGTTTCCATTTGTATTTAAAAATAATAGCTACCGAAATTAATGTAATAACTATTAGAAACTGAAAATGAAACATTGTTAAAATTCCAGCAATTATACCTGTTAAGATTAACCAACGGATTTTACTTTGTTGATGGTATTTTCCTAAAAAGAAGATAATTAAAGGGGACAATGCTATTTGGAAATTGGGATTCCAGAGAAAGTTTGTATAATCTACAAAATATGGTGTCCAGCCATAAATTAAACAGATAATTAATGCTGTTGAACGATTCGTTAACCATTTTGATCCAAAATATAACGGGACTATCATCAAGCAGCTAAAAATACTAAAAATAAAACTACTATAAATTGGATTAAATTGACCCAATAGTAGCCAAATTAGCATAAAGTAATAGCTAATTGATCCCTGAATAAGTGAGTGTCCATCAAAATTTAATGAGGCGGTGGGGCCAACTAAGGTAATTTCCTTATTTTGCCAAATTCTAAAGGCTTCTAATCCGAATAATCCTTGATCTGCAGAAAAGTTAACTCTGATTGGATAATATAATCCATGTAATAGAATTGACCAAAGAATAATAAACCCTAAAATCAGGCTAGTTTGGGTTACTCGCATATAATGACTTTAGCCGAAGAGTCCAGCCTGATACAATAGGGATATGAGAGTAGGACTTGATATATCACAGCTTGCACATCATGGAGGTGTTGCTAGTTATACTGATGCTTTAGCACATGAATTAGAAAAATTTTCTGAAGTTGATTTAGAGTTTTTTTATACCTCGTTAAGAAAACCCTATCGGGGTGATTTGAAAAATGTTAAACAATTTAAAATCCCACCTTCAATTGCCGAGTGGTTATTTAATAAAGGTCGATTTTTACCGATTGAAAAATTTATCGGTGAAGTAGATATTTGGCATTCTTCTGATTGGTGGCAACCACCGACAAAAGCGAAAAAAATCACTACAGTTCATGATGTGATTCCTCTGAAATTTCCCGAATGGTCAGTTGCGAAGATTATCGATGTTCATCGTCGACGAATGGAGATTGTTGAAAAAGAGATAGATCTAGTTATTGCTGTGTCTGAATCAACTAAGCAAGATTTACTACAGATAACACATATTCCTAAACAAAAGATTGTAGTTGTACCAGAAGGAGTCTCCGCACAGTTTTATAGGGCTGGAGAAGCTGCATTGAGAAAATTTCGTCAGAAATACCAGTTACCAGAAAGATTTATATTAGGGATAGGCGGAGTAGGAGTGAGACGTAATTTAGAACGAGCCAGACTTTCTGTTGGGGGAGAAATTCTATTGGTAACTGGTCAAGATATACCGCGAGTAGATGATGATGAGATGCCGTTGCTATATTCGGCAGCGAGCGCGTTGTTATATCCGTCTCTATATGAAGGATTTGGGTTACCGGTTATAGAGGCGATGGCATGTGGAACTCCAGTAATTACCTCCAATGTATCATCATTGCCAGAAGTTGGGGGTGATGCAGCATTTTATATAACTCCAACAAATATAACTGAGATGGCTGATGGTATTGTTCAAGTGATGAATGATTTAGATTTGAGAAAACAGATGATTGAACGTGGTTATGAACAATCGAAGAAATTTCAGTGGTCAAAGGTGGCGGAACAAACAATTGCTTGCTATGATCGGTTAGTCAAATAAATATGGCTAAAAAATTTAGATCTAAAAAGATATTACCAATAGTGAAAACGATTGATCGACCAGTTAGGATTTGGGTTGATGGGTATGAGGCAAATGTAGAGCAACGTGTAGGCTCAGGGCAGGTGGCAGTGGAATTATTAAAACATCTTTATCAGATAGATCAAATCAATCAATATACAATTTTATTGCCGTCAGCAAAATTAGCTGATTTACCAGAGGAGAGAACTAACTGGCAATACCAAATTCTAAAGCCACGTCGATTATGGACTCGAATAGCTTTACCTTTAAAATTGTTATCTGCTAAGCAAAAGCCTGATGTTTTTTTTAGCCCTGGTCATTATGCACCTTTATGGTCAAGGATACCCCGAGTTATTACCATTTTTGATTTAGCTTATTGGAATTTTCCTGAGATGTTTAAGCCACGGGATCTATGGCAATTAAAACATTGGAGTAAACAATCAATTAAAAAAGCTAAGCAAATAATTACTATTTCTCAATCTACGAAAGCTGATTTATTAAAACACTACAAAGTTCTGTCTAAAAATATAACAGTGGCTTATCCAGGATATGACCAGAATA
>CAZZEB010000023.1:0-584 GCA_964652495.1 uncultured Gammaproteobacteria bacterium | reverse complement strand
GAATATTTTTAAAGAACAATTGTCTAGTGAACATCGACAACAAATTTTAGATAAATATCAGATAAAGGGAGATTATTTTATTTATACCGGAACTCTTCAACCACGAAAAAATTTAATTAGATTAATCGATGCCTTCTCTAAATTAATACATGAACCTGGTCAAAATTTTGATATGCAATTAGTAATTGTTGGTAAAACGAAAGGTGCTGGGCGTCAAGGCTGGATGTATCAAGAGATATTAGATCGACCGAAACAGCTTGGAATTGAAGATCGAGTTATCTTTACTGGGTTTGCTCCCACAGAAGAATTACCATATTTAATGTCAGGGGCTTTAGCTTATGTTTTGCCCTCATTGTATGAAGGTTTTGGAATTCCGGTGGTAGAAGCGATGGCTTGTGGGACTCCGGTAATTGTTTCTAAAGTTTCATCATTGCCTGAGGTAGTTGGTTCTGCGGGTATACAAGTAGATCCAATATCGATTGATCAAATTGAGCATGCGTTAAGATTGATGGCGACAGATCAGAAACTCAGACAGAAACTGTCAAAATTAGGGTTGGAGCAGGTAAAACAATTTAATTGGCAGA
>CAZZEB010000022.1:0-10517 GCA_964652495.1 uncultured Gammaproteobacteria bacterium | reverse complement strand
AGATTTAGATTATTTTCAAAATGGAGTACCTGAGTCAGCTTTGTCAGATTTTGGAAACGTCATATATGATCCAAGGCCGATTATTAAATATATAGCTTCAAGATTTAAATATGGCGAGGGTGATACCTTAAGAAAATTATCTGGTCATGCAACAGAGGTTAAAAGTTCATTAGAAGGTATTGATCTGTCTACTCCTAGATTATTTCAATTAAGTCCCGATCAACATCTGGTATGGGAACGTTTTTCTGGTGGATATAGTGATCGATTAGCTCAAGTTGTTGAAGAGCGTCGGAAAGCAGAATATCCAGCTTATAGACGAGAACTTTTCCTAACTAATGTATAAATTTTGTCCGTTTTGTGGTCAATCAATAAAATTTTTTCCGCCGAGTCATTATTTGTGTGAGAGTTGTGGTAAGTCGACTTATTTAAATTCCAAACCAACTGGATCAGTTATTCCAGTTTGTGGCCGAGAAATTCTAGTTTCAGTTCGAGGAATTGAGCCGGAAAAAGGTAAATTGGATTTAATTGGTGGTTTTTTAGAGCTGGGGGAAGATCCAGTGACAGGTGCGGTTCGAGAATTTAAAGAGGAAACTGGGTATGATTTAAATCCTGAGGATTTGAAGTTGATTAGCATTGAAACTGATCAGTATTTATTTCAAGGAAATATAATTTACACTCTTAATCCAGTTTATTGGCTGAATTTTTCAAAAGATGTGAAGTTAACACCAACCGATGATGTTGCCGAGTTGCTATGGGTGTCACTTGATGAACCACATGATTGGGCTTTTGAATGTATTAAAAAAGCCAGTGCTAAATTGGCTAAAATCTTAGCTGAAAAATAAAAAAATGCTTCTTTTTTAATGCTAAATTAGTATGGTTGTTCGTAGTTCTATCTGCTAAAATAACTCCATGAGTTTTAAGCCTGTTTCATCACAAGTAAATCTATCGGAATTAGAAGATCAGACCTGGCAATATTGGCAGGATAACCGAACATTCCAAAAATCAATTGAAAATCGACCTGAAGACAATGCATATAGCTTTGTTGATGGTCCGCCTTTTGTGACCGGTATGCCACATTATGGTTCACTTTTGCCATCAATTGCTAAAGATGTAATACCAAGATATCAAACAATGCTTGGGAAAAGAGTCCGACGAGTTTGGGGATGGGATTGTCACGGTTTACCAATTGAAGACAAAGTTAACAAATTATTTGGAATTCGTTCTAGTAGAGATTTGGAAGAAAAATTTGGTATCGCACGATATGTTGAAGAGTGTCGAAAGTATGTTGAGTCTGCCTCTTCAGATTGGCAATGGTATATCAACAAAATTGGTCGATGGGTAGATATGGAAAATGCTTACTACACGATGAATGTTGATTACATGGAATCAGTAATTTGGGCATTTAAACAAATTTGGGATAAAGGTTTGATCTATAAAGGCAAGAGAGTTTCAATGTACTCAACCGATACTTCAACTCCGGTTTCTCAGTTTGAAGTAGCGATGGACGCTGATAATTATCGAGACGTTGAAGATTTAGCGGTTTTTGTAAAATTTGAATTGACGCAAACTCCTGACTGGCTTGCCAACAATTTAATAGATCAGAAAACTGTTTATTTAGTGGCATGGACCACTACACCATGGACTATTCCAGTCAATTTTGCTTTGGCGTTAAATCCAAAATTAGAATATGTCTTAGTTCAGTATCAAGACCAAAACTACATAATTGCTAAACCACGATTGGAATACACTTTTGGATCAGATAGCAGTTTGTATCAAGTATTAGCGACTTTTACTTCTCAACAATTAGAGAATATTAGTTACAAACCGGTATTCGATTTATTTGCAGATCAGATTAAAGAAAATGATTATCATGTCATTTTGTCAGAGGATGTTACTGATGAAGAGGGTACTGGAGTGTTGCATATTGCCCCAGCTTTTGGGGAAGTGGATTTTGAGTTAGGTAAAAAACATCAGTTAAGTGATATTAGTGATATTGATGATGAAGGGAAATTAACTGTCGATCCATGGAAAGGTGTTTATTTAAGAGATGCTTCACCGTTAGTAGCAGAGCAAATGCAGCAACAAGGTAATCTACTTCGAAGTGAAAATTATGTTCACAGATTGCCATTTTATCGTGGTAAAAATCCGCTAATTTATGTTGCTCAAACTGCATATTTTATTGATGTCCAGAAAATAAAAGCTCGAATGACTGAGTTAAATCAGGATATTAATTGGATACCTGAGCATATTAAAACCGGTCGATTCCATTTAACAATTGCTAATTCTCCAGATTGGTGTATTTCTCGTAATCGTTATTGGGCAACAATTATGCCAATTTGGAAAGCTGAAGATGGTGATGAAATTATCATTGGTAGTATCGAGGAGATGATGCAATATACAGATCAGATTACTAAGAAAAATGAGGGTGATAAAGTTAAATATTTCTTTGGAGATCAGCCAATGGATTTGCACCGTGATGTTTGTGATCAAATCGTTCTGACCAAAGAAGGTAAGAAATATACTCGAATACCAGAAGTGCTCGATTGTTGGATGGATTCAGGATCTGTTCCTTTCGCAGAACATCATTACCCATTTGAAAATAAAGACATTTTTGAAAAGTCTAAGCCAGCAGATTTTATTATTGAGTATGTTGGTCAAGTTCGAGCTTGGTTCAATGTTTTACTTCGATTATCAACAATTTTATTTGATGAAAGCGCATTTACTAATGTTATCTGTACTGGTGTATTAGCAGGGAATGATGGTCGCAAGATGAGCAAATCTTATGGGAATTATCCAGATCCAAAGATGGTTTTGGAGAAATATGGCGGTGATGCATTGCGGTTATACATGATGGGATCTCCAATCATGAGAGGGGAAGATCTAAATCTATCTGAAGAAGGTATTGCTGAAAATTACCGATTCTTACTAACTTATTGGAACAGTTATAAGTATTTTGTTGATTACGGATCAATGTTTAATTGGGATTGTTATTTGCCTGGAGCAGATGGTGATCGGGCAAGATTGACAGTGATGGACCGATGGATTTTATCTGGATTAACGAGTCTAGTTCAGAAAACTCGTCAGGCTTTAGATGATTATGATATTCCAGCAGCGGTAAAATTGGTGAAAGATTTCTTAGTTGAAGATTTATCAACTTGGTATATCCGCCGAAGTCGAGACCGAATTAGTTCTAATGACGATGTAATTGATCGAAACGCTTGTTTAGCTGTTTTGTATGGAGTTTTAGTTGGATATACCAAAGTGGCAGCACCAATTATGCCGTTTATTACTGAAGAGATTTATCGAAATCTAACCGGTGATATTTCTGTCCATTTAACTGATTATCCAAAAGGTGATGCATCTTTATTAGATGAAAAGTTAATGCAACAGATGAAATTAGTTCGTCAAATTGTAGAGTTAGGTCATGCGCAAAGAAAAGCTGCAGCAATTAAATTACGACAACCTTTACAGGGAATTACATATGAAGCCGCCGAAGAGCTTGACGATGAATTAGAACAAGTTATTGCTGAAGAGCTAAATATTAAAAAGGTAGAGTTTAAGAAAAAGGCTGCAGAGATTACTGTTGTTTTGGAAACTGAATTAACTGCTGAGTTACAGGCTGAGGGACAAGCTCGGGAAATAATCCGACAAATTCAACAACAGAGAAAAGATCAGGGTTTAACCCTTCAAGATAAACTGAAAGTTGTGATTCTGACTGAATGGCCAGAACAATTTGAGGAATTAATAATGAAACAAACCGGTGCTTTGAAATTAGAAAAGGGTGAATCTTTCCAAATTGAAGTAGATAAATAATTCGATTCTATAAACTCTAACTTGAGGTGTTAAAATACAAACCAGAATGATTATTGCTGCTTTATTATTATGTACTTTAGGAACTGTAGTTCTTTATTCTTCCAGTCCGAATCAGGCGATATTACAAGCAATCTTTTGTTTAATAGGTTTAGGATTGTACTGGTTAATTAGTAATTTTGATTACCGAGCTATTAAGCCGTTCCGCTGGATATTGTATAGCGTTGTGATTGTCTTACTCTTGATTGTAGCAATTACTAATTTTGAAACACGCGGCTCTGTAAGGTGGATTCCATTAGGTTTATTTAATTTACAGCCATCTGAGTTAGCGAAACCCGTTTTAATCGTAGTTTTAGGCTTCTTTTGGGCAACTAGACAGCCAACAGTATTAAATATTCTCAAAAGTTTGGCTATTTTGGGTCCGATCTTTTTTCTGATTTTTAGACAACCGGATTTGGGAACTGCGTTAACTGTTGGTTTTATATGGTTTGGAATGTTGTTAGCTGCTAATGTGTCTTTTTGGAAAGTGGCGATTATGGGGGTTATGGCGGCTTTAATGGCTCCAGTGAGCTGGTTGTTAATGCACGATTATCAGCGAAATCGGATTACTAGCTTTTTATTTCCCACTAATGATCCACTAGGAAAAGGCTTCCATGTTATTCAATCTACGATTGCAGTTGGGTCTGGCCAATTATTTGGTAGAGGACTAGGCAGAGGTACTAAATCAAGATTACAGTTTTTACCGGAATTTCGAACAGATTTTATTTTTGCTTTTATTGCTGAGGAACTAGGTTTTATTGGCTCATTAATTGTTTTAACTCTCTATGGAGTTTTATTTTGGTTTTGTTATCGAGTTTTAGCAGGAGCTGAGGATCGGCTAGGAGAGTTATTAGTAGCTGGAGTAATGAGTATGTTATTTTTCCAAACTGTGGTTAATATAGGCATGAATATAGGGATTATGCCGGTGACGGGAATTACTTTACCATTGCTATCTTATGGAGGGAGTTCATTAATTGCTATCTTCATTAGTTTAGGATTTATTCAGTCCGTAAAACGGTTTGGAAGTCGACGAAAATCGATCGAAACCTTTAGTTTGACCGAAATTTGAAAGCTAGGTTGACTTTGAGGCTAATAAACCTTAAAATAAAGCGTCAATATGCAATACGCAATAGTAGAGATTTCTGGACGACAATATATGATTACACCAAATCAACCAGTTAAGGTTGATTATCTTGGTGAACAAACAACTTCTGTTGAAGCTAAAGTTTTGTTAACTTCAGATTCAGGTAAAATCACATTAGGTAATCCATACTTAAAAGATTCTTTAAAACTTGAAGTAGTTGAACACCTTAAAGGTGATAAAATTAGAGTTGCTAAGTATCACTCAAAATCTAATACTCGTCGAGTAGTTGGATCTCGAGCTAAATATACAAAAGTTGTCTTGAAAGGAGAGAAAAGCGCGTAGGAGGTAGCAGGTGGGTGGTAGAAGAAACCACACCCCACACCCCACGAGCTAAAATCTATATATGGCACATAAGAAGGCTGGATCAGCCGCAAAAACAAACCGAGACTCAATATCAAAAAGATTAGGCGTTAAAAAATATGGTGGTGAAGTTGTTACTGTAGGTAATATTATTATTCGCCAAAAAGGTAATAAATATAATGCTGGTGTTGGTACTAAGCAAGGTAATGATTTTACTATTTATGCTGTAACTGAAGGCACTGTTAGCTTTAAACAAAAGCTTGGCAAACGGGTAGTTAGTGTTGTATAGTCTCTAAAGAGATAATACTGCTAACCATGGATAATACACACATTGCTGACCAAATCTACGTTTTAGATATTGAAACCCTACAAGCTAATCCATTACAACCTCGAGGATTAATTACACCTGAATCTTTATCCGAATTAGCTGATTCTATTCGTGAACACGGTATTTTAGAGCCAATTGTGGTCGCTAAGACTCCTGCTGGTTTTCAAATTATCGCAGGTGAGCGACGATGGAGAGCTTCAAAATTAGCTGGTTTACAACAAGTTCCAGTTATTATTCGTGAAACTACACCTCAAGGAATGTTGGAAATGGCGATCGTTGAAAACGTTCAACGAGTAGATTTGAACCCATTAGAGCGAGCACAAGCGTACAAGAGATTGATGGACGAATTTACTTTAACTAATTCAGATATCTCAACTCGAGTTTCCAAAAGCCCAAGCTATATTTCAAATACAATTAGATTATTAACTTTACCAGATGCACTTAAAGATGCTTTGATGTCTGGTCAAACTAGCGAAGGTCATGCTAGAGCTTTAGCTGCATTGGATGACCCCCATTTAATAATTGATGCTTATAAAGAAGTAATGCGAAAAAATCTATCGGTTCGAGGAACCGAAGATTTAGTTCGTCGATTGCGTTCAAAATTAGGTATTGGACCAAAGAAGGGTTCAACTCCAGAGATGATGCATATTGTTTCTGATGAAGTTGATCGAGTAGAAGAAGGTTTGCAAAGAGCTATTGCCGAAGGTGATCAGAAAAAGACTAAAGTTAAGTATGTTTTGACTGGAACAACTGCAAAATTAGAGATTCGATTAGACGGGACTCCAGATAAAACTGCTCAGAAGATGCAACAAATTTATAATGCGATCACTACATACTTCAATAGCAATAATTCTGATTCGTAAGTTCTTCTAAATTGTTCATCAAATAATTTCATTGAGAATAAATATTTTTGTGTCATTCCGTGGTGGACACTGAATCTATACATTATTGCGGGTAGAGTGTAGGGGATGGCGTATTGAAAGTTAAAAGTCATGGATCCCCGCGTCCGCGAGGATGACAACCACTATGGACTATTTCCTCACGTCTATTTTCTGATTTTTTATAATGTTTTCTCTCAATAATATTAAAAGTTATTTAGAAATCCGTTGTGTTGTCATTGTGAGGATTCTTCGTGTATTGTCATTGCGAGGAGTCCTCGACGAAGCAATCTTATGCTTTTCTCTATTATTCCGTGCACTTGTGTTGAGTTTGTCGAAATAACACACTGAATCTCTACATTATTGCGCGTAGTGTGTAGGGGGTAGGTGCTGGAAAGACATGGATTACCATTTTCAGTTCGGCGATACTCACTGCAAGACATGGGAATGACAAACAAGGTATTTTTGAATCCCGAATCTTGAAGCTATATTCTCCCTGTCAGGCTGCCAGCTTAATAGCAGGTGGCTCGTGGGAGGTGGCGGATGGTTATAGAAACACTCTTGAGTTTTGAATCTTGAATTTACTGCGTTTATAACTACACCCTAACCCCTATACGCTAATTACTATATTAATTTCCAATCGGTTGGTGGTTGATTATGCCAACAACTTCTCGTGGCCAATAGCGAAAGAAAGCTTTTCCAATAATATTTCCTTTAGGTAGTTGTCCCCATTCACGGGAATCTGATGATCCAGGTCGATTGTCTCCAAAAACGATGTATTTATCCTTTTCAACTGTTTTTTCTTGATTCTCCCCCATGTAAGCACCAGTATTTGTTACGACTGTAGGATCTAGGTATGGTTCGTTTAATAACTGACCATTCAAATAAACTTTTCCGCCTCGGAGTGTGACTCGATCTCCCGGAATACCGATAACCCGTTTGATAAAGTCTTGTGATGGATCACGAGGATTCTTAAAAACAATCACATCACCGCGGGTTGGCTCATTAAAACGATAAGATAGTTTGTCAGTTAAGATATAGTCGTTAGTGTGGAAATTTGGACACATCGAACAACCTGAAACTTTGTGTGGTTGAACAGCAAATAGGTAGATAATACTGCCGATAGCAGCAAAGACGACTAAGGTTTGGAGAAATTCGATTAAATGGGTTTTAAAAGAGGCAGGTTCTTGTAATTCCATTAGGTTATTATTGCAAAGAAGGGGTGATCGTTCAAGCCTAAGATTCACATTTGTGCTAAATAACGCTAAAATATGGAGGCTAGAAGGGAGCAAAATGGATAAAAATATTTTACGAAATTCTAGTTGGTTATGGTTTGGTCAGTTAGGTGTCAAAGCTATTTCTTTTGGTTATACATTATTTATTATTCGATATCTTTCAGTTAGTGACTTTGGTTTTTATGTAACTGCGACTGCTTATTTTTCATTATTATCTTCAATTAGCGATTTAGGTGTCAGTCAGTATATGGTCCGCGAAATTGCCTCAGGTAAAGCTAAAGTTGAGCAATTATTGCCGGAAATAATTAGTTTACGGTTATTTATTGTAATTGGATTAATCATTTTTGGGGGATTATTTATGTCGTTGTTGGATAGAGATAGTTATCGGGTGAGCATAATTTTATTAGGTTGTTTAGCGGTAATTCCTCAGATGGTGGCTTTGACATTAGATAGTATTTTAATTGCTAAAGAGAAATTAGCTCTTTCTGCTAAAGGTTTAATAACTTTAAGTTTAGGCACAACAATTATTGGTGCTGGATTATTATTGATCAAACCAGATGCAGAAAGTGTTTTATTAGCATTAATAAGTGGTCAAATTATTTATTTTTTAGTTCAGTGGTGGAGTTTAAGACAAATTGGTATTAAATTGGTTTGGCCGAAAGCTTTACCTAGATGGAGATATTTATTATCTGGATTTTGGCAGTTTTGGATAATCAATTTATTAGGATTTTTATATTTTAAGGTTGATACTTTGATGTTAACTTATTGGCAAGGGAGTCAGGCGGTTGGAATTTATGGTACTGGTTATAAATTTTTAGAATCAGTGATCTTTATTCCTTCGGCAATATCTGCAGCACTTTTTCCAGTTTTAGCTCGAATGGCAGATAAACCGAAACAGATTTATCCATTATTTATTAAGTCAGTCACTACGAATTTGTTGATATCCGCCCCACTGGTAATAATTTTTTGGGCGATATTACCTTGGATAGTAGATTTATTTTTACCTGGATATAGAGAGGCTATTCCCGTAGTTAAAATTTTGGCTTGGACGATTCCATTTATTTTTATGATTTCTCCACATGCGGTGGTAATGATGTCTATCCCTAAATTATTAAAACCATTACTTATACTTTCAATTATTAATTTAGTAATTAACGTTACACTTAATTCGATTTTCATCCCTAAATACAGCTATTTAGCTGCTAGCTGGGTGACCTTGATTTCTGATATCATCGGCTTCAGCTTAATGTTTGGTTATTTAAACTACTATTTTATTAAACAAAAAAATGATTAATACCGATGCCGCATGGCGATATTTACCTGTAATCGATTATTTAAACAAAAAAAATCTATGGCCGGAAGAGGTTTTAGAAGTGGGTTCTGGGACTAAAGGTTTAGCAGAATATTATGATGGGAAGATATTAGGAATTGATAATGCTTTTGATCGGACAGCAGGTCCAAAATTAGCAAATATTCGCCATAAAGTTGGTTTGATTACCAAATTACCAGTTAAAGATAATAGTTATCCTGTGGTGGTTTGTTTGGACACATACGAGCATATGCCACAAAAAGATCGTCGACCTGGGTTAGAGGAGTTATTACGAGTGACTAAACCAGAGGGAATTATTATTATTGGTTTTCCGACTGGTGAATGGAGTGCGAAATTAGAGCGAATTATTGAAAAACAGTTTAAGAAAAATTATCAGTATGATCATCCTTGGTTAACTGAACATCGAGAATTTGGTTTGCCAAAAGTAGAATTATTAGAGCAATGGATTAAACAATCTAAAGTTAATTCAGAGATAGTTGATCGAATTGCTAATGTGAATTTAGGTATTTGGTGGTTTTACCATTGGTTGTTTACAGTTAATATCGGCCGTCGCTGGGCGAAATGGTTGCTTAGATTTAATCAGCAAATTATGCAGTTCGGTCGGTTACCGGTACCGCCATATTACCGACAAATATTAGTTATTAAAAAATATGGTAAAAAAAGTTAAAAATCCTAAAGTCTCAGTTATCATTCCTAATTGGAATGGTTTGGAATTACTTAAACATAGTTTGCCAAGTTTAAAACGCCAGATATACACAGATTTTGAAGTGATTATTGTCGATAACGGATCAGTGGATGGTTCTGTTAAATATATAGAGCAAGAATTTCCAGAATATAAGGTGATTGAATTGTCACAAAATATTGGCTTTGCTCCAGCGGTCAATAAAGGAATATTAGCGGGGAAGGGTGAATATTTTGTTTTAATTAATAACGACACAAAAGTAGATAAGAACTGTTTAAAATTTTTAGTCCAAACTGCGGATAAATTACCTGTAGATCTGATTGCTGCGAAGATGATTAACTTTTATAAAACCGGAATTATTGATAGTGCAGGTGATTATATTGATGCTGTTGGGCATGCCAATAATATTGGCTATGGACAACCAGATGGTTCGAAGTATAACCAAGCGGGGCCGCTATTTTTAGTTACTGGTGGGGGTAGTTTAATTAAGAGAAAAGTTGTCGATAAAATTGGTTTATTGGATGAGGATTATTTTGCATACTTTGAAGATGTAGATTTTGGATTTAGAGCCCAATTAGCTGGTTTTAAAGCTTGGTATGAACCAAAAGCGGTGATTTATCATGTCCATAAAGCTACATCGAATAGAAATAAATCATTAACTGAGTATTGGCAGTTTAGAAATTTAACAATGACTGTCATAAAGAATTTTCCAGCAAAATTATTGTTACATCGAGCGAATTGGTTGAGAATAATTTTGGTTAATATAAATAC
>CAZZEB010000021.1:0-11107 GCA_964652495.1 uncultured Gammaproteobacteria bacterium | reverse complement strand
TTCCGATACCAATCGTTTAAGAATGGTGACAACTCCAAATCTGTATTTGAAATCACCAGAAGAGATGGCGATAAGTTTCAAGGATTTGCCTCAAGCTTTAGAAACTTCGGTCAAAATTGCCGAGATGGTTGATTTAGAGATTCCTCAAGGTGTAGCAAAATTCCCAATTTTTGAACCACCTAAGGGCAAAACCCCGATGGAGTATTTACGAGATCTAACCTATGAGATGGCGCCTTTACGAATGGAGGTTACTGATGCAGTTCGCGAAAGATTGGATTATGAATTGAGTGTGATTGAAAAGAAAAATTATCCGACCTACTTTTTGATCGTTCAAGATTTTATGAATTGGGCGCACGATCAAAAGATTATTACTAATACTCGAGGTTCAGCTGCAGGATCTTTGGTGCTTTATGCTTTGGGGGTAACCAGTGTTAACCCATTAACATATATGTTGCCGTTTGAGCGGTTTTTGAATCCTTTTCGGCCATCACTTCCTGATATTGATGCTGATATGGCAGACGATCGACGAGAAGATATTATTCGTTATGTTATGGATAAATATGGCCATGATAAAGTGGCGCACATTGTGACATTTGGAACGATGATGGGCCGGGCAGCGATAAGAGATATCGGCCGGGTATTAGGAATTCCATATGGTGAAGTTGATGCGATTGCTAAGCTAGTGCCACCACCGCATCAGGGTTTTCATAAACCGTTAGTTGATGCGATTAAAGAAGTTCCTGAGTTATCTATTTCATATAAAACAAATCCGTCTGTTAAAAAACTTCTGGATTTGGCGATGAAAGTAGAAGGATCGGTTCGACACGCGTCAGTTCATGCGGCGGGAATTGTGATTGCCCCTGAACCGATTACTAATTTTGTACCACTACAAAAAGAAAGTAATGGCGATAAAGTGGTTTCTCAGTACGATATGTTTGCTTCTGAGGCTGTTGGTTTGGTAAAGATGGACTTTTTAGGTATTCGGAATTTATCGATTTTGGGGCGATCGGTTGAATATGTAAAAGAAAATCGAAATATTGATGTTGATTTAAGTGCGATTGATTTAGAAGATAAGAAAACGTATGAACTGCTAGGTCGAGGTGAAACGATGGGATTGTTTCAATTGGAAGGCGGGGGGATGACAAAGTATTTGATGGAATTGCGGCCAACTAATATTTTCGATATTTCGGCGATGTTGGCGCTATATCGACCTGGGCCTATCAGTGTGATTCCTGAATATATTGCTCGAAAACATGATCCTTCAAAAATTACATACTTTTTGCCGGAGATGAAGGATTATTTGGAAAGATCTTTAGGCTTATTGGTTTATCAAGATGATGTGTTGATGACTGCGATTAATATTGCTGGTTACAACTGGGAAGAGGCTGACAAATTCCGAAAAGCCATGGGTAAGAAGATTCCAGAAGAGATGGCCAAGCAAAAAGATCATTTTATTGAAGGGGCGATGGCGAACAAAGGTTTGACTAAAGAAAAAGCTGAAGAGTTATTTAAATTGATTGAACCATTTGCGGCTTATGGATTTAACAAAGCGCATGCGGCGTCATATTCGATGATCTCTTATCAAACTGCTTTTATGAAAGCTAATTATCCAGTCGAATTTATGACTGCCCTGATGACTGCTGAGCATGGCGATACTGAAAAGATTGCGCGGGCCATGGATGAGTGTAAGCGAATGGGAATTGTGGTTTTGCCACCTGATGTAAATCGATCACAAGTTGGATTTTCTGTTGAGAGATTAACTGAAGATAGTTTACCGATTGATGCTGATGAACAATTAAAATCTAAGATAGGCCAAGATGCGATTCGATTTGGCTTATCAGCGATTAAAAATGTTGGAGTAAATGCAATTGAAGCGATTTTATCTGCTAGAGCTAAGAAAACTTTTGATCATATTCAAGATTTATGTATGAGAGTTGATACTCGTTTGGCGAACAGAAAAACAATTGAAAGTTTAATTAAAGCTGGAGCTTTAGATCAATTTGGAACTAGGGCAGCTCAATTATCGGTGATGGAAGAATGTTTAGAAGATGCTCATAAAGTTGGTAAAAATCAATCAATTGGTCAGGAATCATTGTTTGGAGAAGAGGTAGAAATTAAAATTCAATCATCGCATTTCTTGTTGCCCCATATGGAGGAGTTGCCATTAGATCAATTGTTGGTTCATGAAAAAGAATTACTTGGATTTTATTTGCATGAACCACCTTATGCTGAATCACTGAGACAATTAGGTGATTATATTTCAATTAAAGCTGTGGATTTGTCAGCTGAAGATATTGGTAGTAAGAAAACCTTTGGAGGAGTTATTTTAGAAGCTAAAAAAATTATTACTAAAAAGTCTGGTGCGGAGATGGCATTTATTAGATTTTTTGATGGAACTGGTGAATTGGAGGCGGTGGTTTTTCCGAAGTTATATACAGAAGTTAAAGATATCTTGGTTAAAGAAGAGGTTTTATTGATGGATGGGAAAATTGATAATCGAGATGATAAGTTGTCGATTATTATTGAAAGAGTCGAGAGATTTGATCCAGAATATAGCCAAAAGCATACCAGAGCTTTGATTGCAGAGTTGGATGGAGGGAGGACGTATACTCGAAGAGTAGATATAAATGTGCCAGAAGATGCAGGAGCAGAGGTTCTTCAGCAAGTAAATTCAACTTTGCGTCAATTTCCGGGTGATGCCTCAGTAACAGTGATACTAGCGTCAAAAGGCGGTGTAAGGAGGCTAAATTTGAATATTAAAGTCAATCCGGGCACAGAATTTAAGCGATCAATTGAGTCATTATTAGGCTCTGAAACGGTATTTGTGAATTGAGCTTGATTTGAGGCTATCATTTAGTGTAAACTTATCAGGTTATGTTGTCAGTTAATATTAAAGGAACACAAATTCAAATCGGAGATACAGTACGTGTTAAGAACACTGTTGTCGAAGGAACTAAAACTCGGGTACAGATTTTCGAGGGTATTTTAATTGCCTTAAAAGGTCGAGATGTAAATCAAACAATGACTATTCGACGAATTGGTAATCGAGGTATTGGTGTTGAACGAATTTGGCCAGTTGATGCTCGAAGTATCGTTGGTGTTGAAGTTGTTAAAAATGCTAAAAAAGTTCGACGGTCAAAATTATATTACTTACGAGATTTAACTGGTAAAGCTGCAACTCAAATATAGAGAATAGAAATTAGAAAACTAGAAAATAGTTTTAAATCCACAGATTATATCTACGAATTACTACTTTAGCTATGCTTGCCTCTGGCGGAAAAACTGATAACCAAGCTACTGCAACTAATATTTAGCACTAATTGAACCGCGATTTACTAATTACTATATGGGATTGTATACTTCGGACATGACTTATCCAACGTTGAAGCATGAAGAGGAGTTATGGAAATTGGGTCATCAGCGAATATGTGGAATTGATGAAGTCGGTCGAGGTTGTTTCGCTGGACCGATTGTTGCCGCAGGTGTGATTTTTCCTCAAGATGTGGTTTTGCCTCAAGGGTTAAACGATTCCAAATTAATGACCGCTAAAAAAAGAGTTGAAGTGGCAGCTTTGATTAAGGATCTGGCGCTTGATTGGAAAATTGTCGAAATTGGAGTTGAGGTGATTAATGAGCAAGGGATTGGGAAGGCAAATAAAATTGCATTTCAGAAGGTGATGACTGAATTTTCCGTTTTACCTGATTTTGTGTTGATTGATGCTTTTAAATTGGAAGACTTTGATACATCGAGACAATTGCCGATTGTTCATGGAGATCAGATTTCAGCCTCGATTGCCGCGGCTTCGGTTTTAGCAAAAGTTTATCGTGATCAACTAATGGAAACATTAGATTCACAGTTTCCAGGTTATGGTTTTGCTAAACATAAAGGTTATGGTACCAAAGCTCATCGGGATGCGTTAAAACAATTAGGCTTGTCGCCATTACATCGAACCAGTTTTAATTTAAAAAAGTTTTTATGATTTGGTCAAAAAGAGCAGTTGGTAATCAAGCTGAAGAAGCTGCCGCAAAATATCTTTCAAAGCATGGCTACAGAATAATTAAGCGCAATTTTTTAATCCGTGGTGGGGAGATTGATATTATTGCTAAAGACCAAAAAACATTAGTGTTTGTAGAGGTTAAAGCTAGATCAAGTAATCGCTACGGTTCAGGTTTAGAAGCGATCACGAGTTGGAAATTAGAAGCATTACATAAAGCAGCTTTGTTTTACATGCAAACGATCAATTGGGGTGATCAAGAATATAGATTTGATGCAGTTGAAGTTGATTTAGCTGTGAATCCCTTTAAAATTGATTTGATTAAGAATATTTTGAACTAAATTTTGACATTTAATATTTTTTCAGTGTATCGTATATATATGAAGCTGCCCAAAGCTGAAGCTGGTTTTTCAATGGTTATGGTTTTAGTGGCTGGTGCAGTGGTGTTATTAGCTTTAACAGGCTTTGGAGCGTTTTACTTTTTAAGCCAAGGTTTTAATAAGACTAAACAGGTTAGTGTTTCAACTCCATTGCCAAGTTCTGCACCAATCGTACCGGTTAATGAATCAGAAATGATCCCAACGCCAATGCCGACAGCTTCACCAAGTGCATCACCTGTGTCATCTTCGATGTCTAATCCGGTTGATGAAATCAATACAGATAATCCGTTTGCGACACCCGAGAATCCATTTACAGGAGTAAGTCAGTGAAGAAGTGGCTTTTAACCGGTTTTCTAATTGCTTTAATTTGGGTGCCTTCAGTTCAGGCGATTGATGCGTCTTCTACTACTACGAATACTAAAGAACAAGTTAAGTTAACTTATCCGATTGCTGAATTAGGAAATTGTGAAAGTGCAGAAGCGTGTAAGGCTTATTGTGATGATCTGAATAATGCGACTGCATGTGTAACTTATGCCAAATTAAAGAAATTTTACAAACCCTCTGCCTTTGCTGAAGCTGCGAAAAAAGAATTAGGTTGTGATCCAGATACAGGTGGTTGTAAAGATATTTGTGCTAAAGAAGAAAACAAAGCTAAATGTCAGAATTTAGCAGAAAGATTTAATAAAAAGTACACTCATCCAGATTGGATGACTACTTTAATGAAAGAACTGAAATGTGATTCAGTCGAAGCCTGTAAAAAGTTATGTTACCAAGCTGAATATCAGCAAAAATGTTTAGAAATTACTAAAGGAAAAAGGCCAGAAGCTAGCCAAGCTGCAAAAATGAATAAAGATATCCGACCTATTGCCAGTAGTTCAGCAAAATATGCCAAATTAGAAGCTGTTTGCCAAGAATCTGGTTGTCGATGGAATGGTCGAGCTTGTATCTGTCCGATTGAAGAACCAGAAAAACCAAAACAACTTCCTACCGAAGCAACTAATGGTGCTGTTCAAGGAGTATCTATTGGTCCTAATTGGGTTAGATCAGTACAGAGTTGGTTTAAAAATTTCCTAGGACGATAAATAGGTAATTAGTAATTAGCGTGATAGGAGCTGGCAGCTATTAGCCAGCAGCTTGCAGCCAGATAGAAGAGTATAGATTCAAGAATACTTTGGTGCTGTCATTCCCATGAACACGGGAATCCATGTTTTTATTTATATAGATTCTGTGTCATGCTTCGGTAAACTCAGCACAAGTGTTTCGGTAAACTCAGCACAAGAACACGGAATGACAGGACAAGCAGCAATTCCCGCAATCTTGAGAATGACAACAAAGTGTTTAGTCCAGAGTTTTAATGTCTGCTCCAAGTTGAGCTAATCTTTCATAAAGGTTCTCATATCCACGGTTAATAGAATATACATTTCTCAAAATAGATTTACCTTCAGCTGCCAGCATGGCAATCAAAATAATAGCTGCTGGCCGGAGGGCTGGTGGACAAACCATTTCTGCCCCTCTTAAGTGGCTTGGTCCAGTAATATTGATGCGATGAATATCTGCTAATTTAATATTAGCATTTAACTTATTTAAATCTAAATAATAGATTGCTCGATCTTCATAAACCCAATCGTGAATCAAAGTTGTGCCTTCAGCTTGAGTTGCAATTGGTACAAAGAAAGGTAAATTATCCATATTTAAACCGGGGTAGACGTTCGGATGAATCTTTTCCTCTAATGCAGTGAGCTGTGATGGATAAGTAGTAATATCTACTAGATCAGTGTGACCATTAACTGATTTATATTTTGGTGATAGCTTATATTTAAAGCCCATTTTCTCCAGTTTTAATAATTCGAGCTCTAAAAAGGCGATTGGAGCACGAGTAATAGTAATTTCTGATTTAGTAACGATGGCTGCTGCTAAGAAGAACATAGCTTCGATTGGATCTTCGATTGGGGAGTATTCAATCGGCTGATTGATCTCTTCCACTCCCGTGATGGTTAATGTGCTGGTACCAATTCCTTCAATTTTTACGCCGAATTGAGTTAGGAAATAACATAAATCTTGGACTTGGTAATTGGCTGATGCGTATTTAATGACTGTTTGGCCTGGGATTTTAGAAGCTGCCATAATGGCATTTTCAGTAGTTGTGTCACCAGATTCGTACATAATGATTTCAGCTGGTTGAAGTTGACCTACTTTAACCGAATAATTATTAGTTTCAGCGGTAATTTGAACACCAAGTTTTTCTAAAGCATATAAATGAGGTCGAACTGTTCTTTCCCCTAACTTGCAGCCACCTGGTTGTGGAATAGAGAAATCTTTAAATAAATGAATTAACGGTCCGAGAAACATAATAACTGTTCGCGTTCTCATAGCTGCCGCTGCATCAATCTGATCTAATTTGATTTCAGTTGGTGGAGTGATTTGGAGATCTTTGTCATTTAACCATTCAGTTTTAACATCAATGCTATTTAAAACTTCTAAGATGCGATTAACCTCTTCGATTCGAGGCATGTTGCGCAAAATAGTTTGGCTTTTATTGAGTAAGCTTGCACAAAGTAGGGCTACTGCTGAGTTTTTAGAGCTATTAGTTTGAATAGTTCCAGAAAGGGTTTTACCACCTTCAATAACAAAATTAAGTGATTCGTTCACCATGATGGATATTATACCTTAGACTTTAAAGTATTTCATTATAGATTTTTGGTAAAGAAACGCGTTTAATTACTAATTTGCAGATCAGAGATTTTAGTAATATCGCCTTGATAATAAAGCCTTCTAGCAGAAGGTTCTGTAATTGCGAGGCGGAGACTATTGCTCAGAATTTCGCGAGGAGTAGTGCCTAAATTAGAACGCTGGACCTGACTAATAATTTCTCTGAAGCTAGGATCATTTTGTGATAGGTAAGTTGGGATACTAGTACCCTCGCATGCTTTTATAGCTATTATATAACCAGCTAAATCGAGCCCGGCAATAAATCGACCATTACCATTTGCAAATCTACTACAGATGTAAGGTAATAAATTATGGTTTCCAGTTGAGTGAGCGATACTCAATGGTAAACCTGTTTGCTCTGAATAATTACTTACAGAAAGAAACCATAGATTAAAAGCTAGGAGACTGCAAGCTTCTTTTAAATAGATAAATCTTTCTGATGGATCCATTTGGGTTGGGAGTATTTTTGGAGTGGTAATCTCTATTTTAGGGTAGATACCGATAGTTACTGAGTTATTTGCAGGGACTGTCAAAGTAGAGAACGGGAAACCGGAGTCAGTTTTAGAGAATGTAGCGGCTTCTTCATTAGTAAGCAAATCTTTTAAAACAACCGAAACTGCTGAGTTTTGAGTGTTAAGAAAACCATATAATGTTTTACCAGGAGCAGGGATATTAATGCTATATCGACCGTTAAAATATGGACCGGGAACAACTTTATGATCGATTATAGGGTCATATACGGGAATAGGAGCGGTTTTACCGAATTGGAGAAAGCTTGGTTTATCAGTAAATAATGAAACTACCTGAAGTTGTAATAGATCTTTAATTGGATTTTTAGTTAGGTCTTCGACAACTTTTTTTAGTCTTTCGGTAGGGTTTAAGGGTTTGGGGGTATTAATCGGAACTGGAGTCCTGTTTTGAGGGGTTGGACTTGCTGGGGATGAACAACCATCCAATAATAAGCTTGTTGCTGCGAAAGTTGTAGCAGCCAATACTGACCGCCGGGTATGAGTACTCAATAATTCCATGGGTGATAGTATACCATTTGCACATAGTATTATCAAAAGTTATAGGATATTTTATTAGTTTTTTACTAATCTTTACCGATTAATGATTATTTTAATATTTGGGAAAATACTTTATCCAATAGCTGCTGGGTTTAGAAAAGATATTTATAGAAATGTTGAGTTCTAATTAAACAAATTATCTTCTTGAAATTATTACTATAAGTGCTAGTATTACTCCATGAATGAAAACGGATCAAGGATTCATATTGAAGGACATTTTCAAAGCCGTAAGCAAACAACTTATGGGAAGTTAGTTGTTAGACCGGGCGGTTTATTATCTGGTGTTATACCAAACGATTCTACTAAAAAGTCAGGGATTATAGATAAGTTTCGGAATGTTTTTTCTTCCCCGAAAGCAGATCTGAAGAAACTGAAAGAAGCTCGGTTGGATAATGCTGTCGATGATCTTCCAGAGCAGTTATTTACTGGCCAGATTGATGAAGGGGATATTGCTACATTTAAAGATTTAGCAGATGAGCCAATTCTTTTAGGGAGAATTGTCGCTACCTTTGTTAAGAAATGTTATGACTCCAAGTTTAAAGAAGCAAAAGGGGCTACTGGGAAAGTTTACGATAAAGAAGGTTTAATCATATCTGATTTGATTGAAGTTCTGCCAGAAGATACAGCTGCAAAATTAATGCTAACGATGGCGGATCCAGAAGTGACGAATAGACTTCACCGATTGCAATCAGTAGTAGATCTACAGCAAATTGCTGTTGGGGTAACTTGTTTATTGCCACGAGAAACTAGACAAGGGTTATTTAAAATTATGTCTAAAAAGGCACCAGGTACATCTGGTCCAGCTTATAAGCTTTTTGCGTTTATTGTCTCAAACTGGGTGAATCGAATGTCAGATTATAATGGTCAGAAAATGATTGAAGCTCATTTACCAGCTGATCAAGCTAGCCAAAAAATTGCTGAATTATCAGAAGAGTGGGAATCACTAGGTAGTCAGTTGAGAAATGGGTTTTAAACCTTAAGATTATTTTTTTGAGAAGTAATTTTTGACTAATTCATTTTCTGTTGGTAGCACATTCCAATCATGATTTCTCACAAACTTTGATTGTTTTTCTTCATTAGTTACGTAATTTGGAATATTTACTGACAACATATCATTGTAGCCAGATCTGATTGGGTTGATTGATTCTGTACCTATAAATTTACTCATGATTTGAACAGGATTGCCATTAGTGGTTTCTATTTCAATAAAGTATCCTAATCCCTCAATGTAATCAAAAATATAGGTATTTGAACCGTTTTCAAATTCAGTTCGATGTTTTCGTACTTTAACCATTACTTTTAGGTCATGTTTATTTAATTCTTTTTCAAGATCCTCAAAGTTATTAATATTTGTTTGAGTGAGTTCAGAGAAACTTAGTCGTTTTAATAGTTGAGTGAATTGTTCAATATCTGTAGGTTTCATAGGTAAGGAAAAATTTATTTCCTCTATGAACCAAGGGTTTTCAAGATTATCTGGTCGTTTAAATAGAGATTTGAATTGGAATGAGTTAGTTGTGTCTCCATTGAAACGGACTCTTAAACCTCGATTTAGATTACTTAATTTCATCTCAGAGTTATCAAAATAGATATCTGTTTGATAGGTTACTTTAGGAACAATATTTTTAGATTCTAATTCTTTAATTTTATCTTTAAATAGATTCTCATCTACTTGGACTTTGATTTCTTTTTCTTCAACAGAATCATGTGTCATAGTTTGTTATTTGACATCGTTAGTAAGCTGTTTATCAATCTTAGTATCTAATTCATCCATTGTTTTGTTAAAAGCTTTTTCAATATCAATATTATATTTGTCTGATAAGATCAGAATGGACCATAAGCAGTCTGCGAGCTCATGACTTAAAGCTTCATCTACATTTTCGAGATGGCGAATACCATCTTTTGCCATGACTATTTTCATTAAATCACCAACATCACCGACAAATCCTTGGGCGATTTGAGTTGGGGTCCAAGATTTTCCATACTTAGTCACTTCAAGATGTTCGTATTTGGCACGAATCTCTTTAGCTCTTTTAATAATTTGGGAAAGTTCCATTAATTTATTCTAACGGAAATGGTAAGTGTGTCAATGAGTTTTAAGCAGGTTGCATTAAAAGAGTTTTAGTGAAGTTATCTTCAGGATAGACTTTGCCAGATTCAATTATACGCATGGAGGTATTAAACAATATTGGGATTTTAAATGCAGGAATTGGATTTATTGCTAGAAAAAGAGATATTAGAACTCTATTTTGCTACTGGGAAACCATTTCCGTCTAAAGCTGATTCCATAGTTACTCTTTGGACAATTTTAGGATTATATTCAACAAGTACTCTTTTGGATTCTGGATCAACGGATACAGTAGTCACTCCCTCAAGTTTACCTAATACAACTCGTTCAATCATATTTTTACAACTATGGCAGAAGATATCAGGACAATATAATTCAGAGATTCTAGTTCCAGATTGAGTTGTGATATCTTTAGATCCTATACTAAGCGTTCTTACTGGGGTTATATCTAATTGTGCTGCTATCTTAGTAAATGTTTCTGCTAACGGTTGCTCGAAGTGATCGAAAATACTTTCTTTGCTTTTTACTCCATCAACGTGCTGTGGCATGATTGCAAGACATTTGGTCATTTCAAATTCAGGTAATCTCATATATTGTTCTGCTGCTTCATCTTGCTCTGCATAGTATTTATCTACTGCTTGATCAAGAGTTAATCCTTCATTTGTTATTGCTCGGTGCGCAATTTCCATTGCGTCAGTAATAGTTCGCCGCTTCATTTCATTAAACAGATGCTGTGTTTCTCTACTAAAATGAATACTTCCATTTCTTCGTGTTTCTAAATGGCCGGCAACAAACTTTCTTTTATGTGTTGATGCTTGTTGCTCCCAAAAATACCCATTAGCAATGGCCCGAAATAACTTTGAATCTGCCATTGCTTGAACAAAGCTTTGTG
>CAZZEB010000020.1:7215-11126 GCA_964652495.1 uncultured Gammaproteobacteria bacterium | reverse complement strand
CCAAAAACTTTTGCCATCTATTCAATTCTTTTAGCAATCTTTCCTTTGTTTACCGGCAGTTTATCATCAATCCCTAGGTTTATGATTATAAATTTCCCAATATTTATCACCCTAAGTTTATTGAAAAACAAATTACTTTATTGGTCTTATTTAGGAATATCAATAATTGGGTTAATTGCTTTTAGTTGGCAATTTATTAGCGGAAATTGGTTGAATTAATTCGCAGCTTCT
The DNA here is from genome assembly GCA_964652495.1 of uncultured Gammaproteobacteria bacterium. Classification (GTDB taxonomy): domain Bacteria; phylum Patescibacteriota; class Microgenomatia; order Daviesbacterales; family UBA10151; genus CAYTXH01. The sequence goes on along the minus strand of CAZZEB010000020.1, from coordinate 10,895 downwards.
GACTCTTCTTTGTCTGCTGACTCTTCATTTGATTCTGATTCAGAAGATTCACCTTCTTTATCAGCAGCTTCACCTTCAGTTTCACTCTCAACAGCTGCAGCCGCTTCAGCATCTTGCTCTTCTAATAGATCTTGCATCTCTTGAGTTACAGCTGGAGCTAATTTAGCAACAACTTCTTCTGGAGCTGTAATTACAGTAACTTTCTCAGGATCAATCTTTAAATCAGAAACTAAAATTGAATCATCAACTTCTTTCAAACCTGAGATATCAACTTCTAATTTATCTAATAAATCAGCAGGTAACGCTTCGATTTCAATATCTGATAATGGGTTCAAAACTACAGTTTCTCCTAAATGAACAGACTCAGGTTCATCACCAATTAACACTACTGGTACATAAACTTTAACTTTCTGCTTTAAGTTAACCTGATAAAAATCGACATGTAATAACTCACCCCGACGTGCATCAAATTGTAGATCTCGGACTAGAACTGGTTTAGTTTTTTCTTCACCAATCTTTAAATCGATTAATCCAGTTTCACCTGATTGAGCAAAAACTTTTCGAAAATCTTCGACTCTTATTAACACTGATTCACTGTCGATTTTCTTACCATAAACATTTGCTGGAATAAGTCCATCACGACGTAACCGCTTAACGGCTTTTCCAGTTACTGTTCGTTCTTCTGCTTTTAATGAAAGGCGATCCATATTTTTTGTTTAACTTCGGTAATGTACCATATTTTGCTTCAATCAGCAAGCTATAGACCAAAATCGAAAAACAGTTATCAGTACTTCGGTGTTTCACGTCAGGGTTTTAAAACCCGCTTTGACTACTTCGGCAAATATAGTTATTGAAAATCAAGGCTAGAGAGGTCACTACGGGCCGCAAATTTGGAGATGCTTCGGCTAGACGTGGAAAACTTATCCACAAAAAAATAATTACTTCGATAACATAACTGAGAAAGAACGATCCATTACTAAATTAGTCGAAATAACTAGTTGTTGATTTGAAACAGTGCTGCCTTCAGGATTATTAGCTAACTTAATCGCTGTTGGATAATCAAACTGCCAAACCCATGGATCCCTTTCTGTTCCGGGTTGTTTAATAACATCTAATCGATAATTAACTAAACCATCTTTAAAATTCAACTTTTGTCCTAGTTGATAATTAATAACTAAATCCACCTGTTGTTTTGGCAAAATAACCATTGGCATAGAAAAACCTGAACGACCGTAATCCATAAAAGGAGTTACTAAAGTAGTAATGTCATTTGTACCCAACGTCACCTTATTCACTTTAGCCCCAGCTGGTAAGTACAACCTCAAACGATTCTTATAGCTGCCTTGAGGAAATGCCTCACTCTCACTCCTGTTTCGATAATTAATCTGTAACTGATGTTGCATCACCTCGTCTTCAGAGATGCTACTTACCAACTTCACTGATCGATCTAAATAATAATTCGATTTATTTGCCCCAACATTTGCTTCAACTACAGCAATAAAATCTCGCGTCTCCCCTTCTACTGATTCCGCTCCGCGCGGCATAACCCCACCCCAACCCTGAGCACTAACATACGAGAACAACAATGGATCAGTTAAATAAACCATTAACTGCTTTTGACTTAGTGACTCATTTAACGACTGAATAATTGCTGACCAATTTTGATTTGACAAGAAAAATATCCTATTAAACAACTGTCCCTGTAAAGCTGTTAAATACTGGCGCTTCGCTTGAGACCCCGGAAAGAAATTAGTTTCAGAATGACTAATTGCTCGCTCAAATAAATTACCTCCTGTGACCTGTTCATTATATTCAGGTAAATTTAACTCTCCTAATGCGCCTAATAACTTAGCTGACCCTGATAAAGTTAAACCAATTACCCCATTAACTCTTTCTCCTGCCTCTTTGTTATAAAAGAAAATCGCCTGTCGAGCTGAAGTCGGAAAATCTGGATCCCAATTTGAATCCCTTAAATACCAATTCGTTTGACCCATATCTGTTTGAAGCTCTAAAGGCGGTGTAATTTGCTCTTTTAAGTTTCCATCAAGGTTATAGACGTCATCAACCAAAACCTTGGTAATTCGGCCATTTTCAAAATCAATTCGGCCATATGAACCGATAAAACCCCCAGTCGGTCTTAACTCAGTATTATTTTGGAATAACAATAAATAACTTCTTTTACCATCAACTCCTGTCACCTCTGGCATAATTGACGCAATTGCCTCAGCTTTCTCTACTAAAGTTAAGTAATAATCCAACTTTTGACTTAAATCTAACGCCCGGTTCTTTAGATCAACTGGTAACGGTTTCAATAGCTCAGGATCACTTAGCTGCAACATCACCTTTGTAATTCTCAATCGTGCCGTTTGCAACTCAGTCTTAGCTTGTGAATAAACCTCATTCGGAGAGCTGGAATCCTCACCAGATATAATTCGAGCACTTCGATATAAAGTTCTCACCCCAGAGACTGCAGTATCTGCCCCGATCACCCCATCTTTCACCACCCCTACTAACTGCTCCGCTTGATCAAACTGATCTCTCATTATCCCCATCTTTGCCAAAATCCTCATCCACCCTAAAGCCCTACTGATTTCTGTCGCTGAAGTTCTGGCAGTTGCCGTTTGTCGGGTCGCTTCTTCAAAATCACCTTGTTCTAATTCAATAGTTGCGGCCTTTAAACTATTTCTAATCATCAAACCACCAACCCCTAACGCCACCGTGGGATACACTAATCCAACACCAATAATTACCAACATCACTAAAATCATTATCCGACCACCCCACTGTCCTGCTCTCTGCGGTGGCACTGAATTGGACCAGAACTTCTTATTATTCTTCTTAGCCGAAGGGATTGAAACCTCTGCAGATTGATCCTGATTTGCTGATATTTCATGATCAAAAAAAGGCATACTTGCAACAACAGAAATCTTCTCCGGGATATCTTCTTCGACCTCTTGATCAATCGGGTTATCTCTAAAATAATCTAAAGTTTCTGACAAAGCTAATAGGGGATCAGCTTTTGTTTGCCAAGAGAGTTCCTTAACAGTCCGCTGATAATTTGCTGTTACCCAAGGAGGTAGTTCACTAAACTCAAAGCCCTGCTCACGATTCCACCTTGGATCCAACAAAGCCTGCTTCACCTCTGCCACCTTTAGTGGTTGGGCTAAAACCCCATCGAATATTTTCTGGGCTGTTGAACCATTTAAAACACTTTTTAATATCAGCTCCACAGCATCTGTCACATATATAGCTCGAGTACTAAAAGCTAAACTAGCATTCTCATGCTGTAGCTTCCCTTCACTTGCCGATCTCAATAGAGAAACCATTGGATCTTCCGATCTCCAACTCATTCGAGGGCCAAACACTTCAGCCAGCCTAACCACCCGAGCATTTAAACCCATCTTTTTCACATACTTGGCAAAAGCTATCTCCGCAGCCTTCAACACAGTTTCCCGCTTAGATAGCTTTTTCCCGTATAACTCAACAGAAGATACTAAAACTAACCGGGGATAATTACTTTCACCCTGAACTGCTTTTCCAGCACTCTCAGTAGCAGTCCTATACTGATTAACAAAGGTTAGAAAACTTTCCAGTTGCTCTAAATAGCTAGACTCAGACCTTCCGGGATTAACTAACCAAAAAGCATAATCAACTCTCGGCAAAGACAAACCTAGCTCATT
>CAZZEB010000020.1:0-7205 GCA_964652495.1 uncultured Gammaproteobacteria bacterium | reverse complement strand
ATTCCGAAACCTCTTTTTGAATCCAATGAAAATCTCGATTCCTAATCGCTAAATCTAAATTGATTAACTTGCCATTAGACAGATCATCAACTGCAACAACTTGGATATGCTTTTCCAGCAGTCGGTCAACTAAGTGCGACCCTAAAAAGCCTGCAGCCCCCACGACAAAAGCCACCGGACGATTTCGTGAAACCGGAATGCTTTTTATATTCTTGATATTATCCGCATTTAACTCCACATGTTCATCGTACTCAGTAACGTGAAAGAGATCAAGTCAAATCAGTAGTTTCGCCAGTAAGATTTTAGTAAAGAAATAATAATTCCTAATAAGCCACCCAATAAAATCAACCCAAAGCCCAACCAATGATTATTTGTTAATTGATTATATTTTGTTATCTGACCAGTCATTATTACTGGTTGAGAATCTTTAATTAGTTGATTAATAGCACTTAAAGTTCCTATAGCCTCACTGGTAATATACTTCACCTCAATCACCATCGGAGCTGGCTTATAAACAACCACTTCACCGGAAATATCATTAACTATTTGACCGCTACTTAACTGATGACGTAAATCAAAGACAATTTGATCAGCCACTAAAACTCTTACCATCTCATCACCAGAATAATTTGGTTGGTAATACCAGGAGCTAATCGTAACCAGAGGCTGTGACCACCACCAACCAATCGCTAATAATAAACCAATAATCCATCCACTGAGTAAATATCGTTTGTGTGTTTTGAGGAACTGCCAGTACTGTCGAGACTCAGTCATTTTATTTAGCATCTAAAGCCAGATTCGCTAGTCTATCAGCAATAAAATTTTCTTCACGCGGCACATTTCGATATGTTACTAATCCCACTTCCATTTCAATAATCTTAATCTGATCAAAAATAACCTTTAAACCTGGATTCTTAAGCTTGTATTCACCCGATAATTGCTTAGCTGCTAACTGTGAATCACAAACAATTTCGATTTGATGTGGACCCTTGGCGCTATAATAATCTCTGACATAAGTTAACGCAGCCAAAATTCCTGAATACTCCGCAACATTATTGGTCGTAACTCCCAACACCTTACCTTCTTGATCTTTAATTTGAATTACAAACCCATACGACGCAGGTCCGGGATTTCCTCTTGAAGCACCATCAGTGTTAATTATTAAATGCATGTTTACGACTGCTTTCTGGCAGTGCTGTAAATAATAAGCAGTTGCAGGGCTAGAATCAAGTACTCTCCACCAACAGTCACCCAACTAGCAGCCCAATAAGAATACCCAGGAATAAATAAACTATTTAACATCACATTAATTGCTAACCCAATCACATAGATTAGGAGCATTGTCTTATATCTTTTTAACAACACTAAAGTCCACATCGCTAAAGAAGACCCAAAAAAAGCCGGAAAACTTAAACTAAGAATCTTCAAAACAGCAGCTGAATCGTTCTCTAATCCAGACACCAATAGAATCAGCACGTCGCTTACTAAAAAAGTTACTCCTAAACCAACTACACCAATCGCCACCAGAAGACTCATTGCTTTAAACCACTCATTATTCAACAACTCTTTTGTTTGTTGATAACGATGCAATAGTAGGGGATAGTAACTATTCATTACAAAAGTTGGCAAGACTAAAGCGTTTTGAAAAAACTGAAACGCTAAATTATAAACACCGACCTCAGTTAAAGAATGGAAATGATTTAAGAAAAACACATCTACTCGAAAATAGATAACATTTACTACTAAAGTAGCGGTCATTGGCCAGGCACTGATTAGAATATTCTTAATAGATCTCCAATCTATAGCCCCTAATTGCCATTTAACTGATCGCTTTACATTAATCAAACTAACAAAACCAATCAACATCCAACTAACACTAACTAAAATCGTTAAATACTCGACCGGTAATTTTAAATAGCCGTAGAGCCAATACAAAGGGAGCATCACTAATGCCGATAAAATTACCGGACTACTCGATAATTGGTATGTTAACCTCTTCTGAAACCATAAATTACAGCTATTATTAATCGCTGAGCCGAGGATACTAAAACTACCAGCTAGTACTGGCAACCATAAACTAACTCCAAACCCAGGAATTAACCAGACGAAAATATTCGCTAAACAGATTAAAACTAACCCCCAAACAATTCTAAATCGCCACAACTGCTCAGCTAATTTTGGATTTGATTCTAATTCCGCCAAAACATGACCGTTCAAACCTAAATCAGCTAACAAATAAAAAACCGCTAAATAAGTTAGCGCCAAAGTATATAAACCAACTCCCTCAACTCCATATTGACGACTAATAATCGATAATACTGCGAGTGTTGAAATAGAACTAATTATTTTAGCTAATAATTGCCAACTGGTTTGATTAATTACCTTTTTTATAATCTTCATCTGATATCTTTACTATTATAGCCAAACTCAAACCCCACCAACACCACAACATCCGTTGACCTTGAGCTAAAGTTAACCAATAGTGATCCCATAAACCTACCCAAGCAATAGCTATCCAGCCACACCATAAAATAAAAACCAACTTATGCCCACGGTATTTCAGCAATTGAAATAAAACACCACCAATCATTATGCCAAAACCTATTAAACCAACTATTCCAGTCTCAGCAAGTAATAACCATCCGACATTATGAACTGGCTGCAAAAATCGGTTCGCTCCAGAAATCAACTGATTATTTGCCATTTCAATAATAAAACTATTTAGTCCAACACCTAACCAAAGATTATCTCTCCAAATAAGCTGTGCAGCCTCAACCAACTCATTTCGTCTTAACCATGATAAATAATCAAAATTTAAGGCCGACCAAAACCGAACTAATAACAGGGGAGAGGACAAAACTAACAACCCAACTAACCAACGATTCACCCCATTCCACAAAACCAATGACAATCCAAGCAAACCAATAATCGCCGTTCTGGAAAAGGTCAACAATATCATCACACTAGTAATTCCGACCATCCACCATCGACGCCACTCGGCCAAAATTAATGACAGAACCATTAACAAAGACACCCCAGCTAAAACATTTGGGTGAGAAAAAGTCCCATATGGCCTCAAGAAAACCTGTCCGTACCAATTAAAGGTGGCGATCCCCGTTGTGTTTAAATTAAATTCTCTCTCACCTAACCACCACCAACCCAAAGTCTTTCCAAACCCAAACTGATAAATCACTAATAAAGCTTGAATTAGTAGTCCAGTAGAAAAACCCATTACAATTGCTGACCTGATTTTGATCCATTTTTGTGATGCTAAGTAAATCCCAAATCCAACCATTAAAAATAATTGTTCTAACCGAACCAACCCGATCTCTAAATTGTCGGTGAAAACTAGCGAAGCAATCTGAGAAAGTAAAAACACTAACCCTAAACTTAATGCCCACTGATTAATTTTTGGTTTTCCGATGAACCAAACAATCAACAATCCGATTAACAATAAATCCCAAAGATAGATTACCGGCGAGAAATAATCGACTCTTAATGAAAAAATGCTGGCGAAATCCGGCCAAAAGTGTTTTCCGATTTGAGAAGGAAGTAAAACAAATAATAAAACTAGCAATAATTGCTCTGCAGAATTGAAATAGCGAAATAACTGACGTATCTGATTTATCACAATAATCGGGACAGGATTTAAGAGGACTATTTAACGGGTTTAATTACTAGGTGACGATCTGGACCCTCGCCAACACTTTCAGAATCAACACCCTCAGTTTCTTGAATTGTCATATGAACAATCCGTCGTTGCCATGCTGGCATTGGCATCAGTTCCATTGGCTCTTGATCAGCAATTACTTGTTCAGCCCATCTCTTTGCTCGTTGAGTTAATTCTTCTTCTTTACCTTGCTTCCAATCAGCAATATCAATAATAACTCTTTTTGACTCTTCTACTTGTCGACTTAAAATTAAATTAACTATTAATTGGAGAGCAGTTAAAGTTTCTCCTTGATGACCGATTAATTTACCAGCTTCTTCGGTTTCAATTGATACAAAGATGCCATCTTCTCTCTCTTCCACTTCAAAAGATCCCTCAAGGGATAACAAACTTAATATATTTTCGAGAATTTCTGAAACTTTTGCTTCTAACATTTTGATATTTCCAAACAAGCAGATTTTGTCATAAACCTTATAGCTTTTCAAGCTACTAAATTGCTAACTCCTATTTTATCAATTTTGCTTTCTCTAACCAAGGACGTAAACCACCCCAACCACCTATTAAATATTGCTGGTAAATCCCTAAGATCGAGAACATATTCCAATACAATGCTAATCCTATCGGGAAGGTGTAGGCGAAATAACCAATCATCACTGGCATAATAAACACCATTTGTGACTGAACAGTCGCCATTGTATCTTCAGTGCTTGGCTCTTCTTTTTTCTGACCTTTAACTACAGTGCTTACCGCAGCTTTCTCAGTTGCTGGCATCATCATCTTAGATTGAACAAATTGCAAAACTCCAGTAATTACTGGAATTAAAATCGCTGCTAACCAAACACTGTTCCATGAATCCATTGGTTTGATAGCAAGATTAAGTCCCAACCAGTATGGATCTGGTGATTCAGTTAATCTCCAAGCTTGGTTATATAAAAAATAGTTAATATGATCTAAACCCGCTTGATTATTAAATAAAGAAGAGATGGCATTATATAAAGCAATAAAAACTGGAATTTGTAACAAAGCTGGTACACAACCTGCTGCTGGGTTGTAATTATGTTCTTTAAATAACGCAGCTTGAGCCAACGCCAAAGCTTGCTTGTCTTTATCATGCTTCTTCTTTAACGCATCCATATGCGGCTTTAATTGCTGCATCTTTTGCGCCGATTTCAATTGAGCCGCCATAAATGGCCAAACCAATGCTCGAATCACAACTGTTAAACCGATAATCGACCAACCAATTGATCCAGGGATATTTGAAGCTTCTAATAACCTCCATATAAACACCAACAAATTGACAATTGGAGCAAAGAAGACTGTATTAAAGATATTTCCAAAAATTTCCATATTTTGTTACCAACAACGAATAAATCGCCAAAAACCTAAACCAACACCTTTTACTATACCGTGTTTTATCAACATTTGCTTTGTATATTCCGAACAGCGTGGCTGTTGGCGACAAGCACCTGTCGGTGTTAAAACTCTTAGCAATCCTGTATCAAAAGACAGCCACTGCTGATAAAAGTTAATTAGCCAGATACAAACCTTTAACATTCTCTAATTGTTGTTGAAGCTCGTCAAATCGACCAGTCAACACCTTCGCATTCGGCATAATAACTAAATTTATTCCTTTTGGCAACTTGGGATATACCGACATCAATGCTGCAAAAACCAGTCTCTTAGCTCGATTCCGATCAACTGATCGTTTAAAATCTTTTTTTGATAAAGCCACTCCGACTAAAGCTTGGGGATTTTCGCCAAAGCGCCACCATAAACGTAAAGCAGCTGTTTGGAAACGGTGACCCTTAATTACCCATTGGAAAGATTGATTAATATTGAGCCGTGCAGCCCGGGGAAACATCTTAGATTGTTAAGCTCGCATTACCTCGAGCTCGTCGACGCTTTAATACTTTTTGACCACCAGGAGTAGCCATTCGGGCTAAGAATCCGTGTTTTCGAATTCGTTTTAATTTCTTTGGTTGATATGTTCTTTTAGTTGACATGAAACTGAGTATATCACACCTTTGAGCCTACCGTCTAGCTATGGGTTTACTATTTAATCCCTAGTAATGAGAAAATTCACCAATACTTTAGCGTTCATCACCAACTTATTTAGGGAGCTATGCTTTAAACAAGTTATTTGTAGCTGGAAAAGAGGAATGAATGTAGAGCAGAGCCCCATCACTATTATCTAATTTCTACTCAGCTATTTTCTTGGCTTAACATCCAATTGATCTAGTTGTAAACATTTGAGTATTCTTTACTGTGGATAACTTTTCCACTAACATTGCCTAACTTCGCCTGCCACCCTCAGCTAGTTGGGCTAATGACTAGCTTTTTTCATTATGGATCAAACAATTATTTGGCAGAAAACATTAGATTTAATAAAGACAGAGTTATCCCCGCATAACTATAAAGCGTGGTTCTCTCCAGTGAAGTTAGAGTCAATTGATCAATTTAATTGTAAATTGATCGTTCAATCCGCTTTTATCAAAACTCAACTAATCTCACGTTATCAAACGCTGATTCTCCAATCTCTTAATCAAGTTACAAACCTTGAATATCAATTATAGTTTTTAGTCGATCCAAGCCAATTCGCCAAAAAATCAACTCAAATTATCGAAGAAGAGGATTACTTCCAACTAGAAAATGCTGGACCACCGCCAGTCCAAACCGGACTCAACCCCAAATACACCATTGAGAATTTCGTGGTCGGATTTACTAATAATTTAGCTTATGCCGCCGCTCAAGCTGTTGTTCAAAATCCTGGAACTACTTATAACCCACTTTTTATCTATGGACCATCAGGTGTCGGTAAAACCCATTTGATGCACGCTATCGGCAATCGTATTATTCAAAAAAACCCAAACACTAAATTAATCTATGCTACTAGTGAACGGTTCATGAACGACTTTGTCGATTCTATTCAAAATCGAACCACTACCCAATTTCGCAAACGATATCGTGACTGTTCCTTACTCTTAATAGATGATATTCAATTTATTGCTGGTAAAGATTCGACTCAGGAGGAGTTTTTCCATACTTATAATGAGTTATCCACTAAAAATGCTCAAATTATTTTGACCTCAGATCGCCCCCCAACCGAGATGCAAAAACTTGAGTCGCGTTTACTTTCCCGTTTTCAAGGCGGTTTAATGGTTGATATTCAACTTCCAGACTTTGATACTAGGGTTGCCATTCTTAAAGCCAAACTTCAAGAAAGAGGCGAGACTCTCCCAGAGGAATATCTTAAACTAATCGCCGAGTCAATCGAATCAAACACTCGCGAACTTGAGGGCAAACTCATCTCTATCCTTCAGATGCTTAAACTCACTCAACAAGAACCCACCCCTGAATTTATTCAGCAATTCATAGGCAAACAACAAGTTAAATCAGTTGATTTAGACCATAAACGAGTGTTGTCCACAATCAACCAGTACTTTAATTTACGCATGGCTGATCTGATTGGGCCCCGCAGACAAAAGGAATTTGTTTTACCACGTCAAATCGCCATGTATATACTTTATGAAGACTG
>CAZZEB010000019.1:6585-11179 GCA_964652495.1 uncultured Gammaproteobacteria bacterium | reverse complement strand
ATATTCCATCATCGGATACCTATATTGAAAAAGATGCTCAGATTAATGAAGAGATTGAAAAGTTACGATTATCGACAACAACATCATTGTTAACTAGACGGGATGTGGTAGTGGTAGCTTCAGTTTCTTGTATTTATAACTTGGGGTCACCAGTTGAGTACGGAGGAGCAATTCTTCATTTGAAGGCTGGTGTTCGAGATGGCTTTGAAGCTGTTTTGAAGATGTTGACTAAGATGTTTTATGAGCGAAATGATATTGATTTCCAACGAGGAGCGTTTCGGGTTCGGGGTGACACTGTCGATATCTTTCCAGCCTATACGGATCATGCTTTAAGAGTCGAATTTTTAGGGAACACTATTGAAAGGGTTTCAACTTTAGATCCAGTAACTGGACAAGCCATTCCGACCAATCAGACAGTTACTTTATACCCAGCTAAACATTATGTTACCCCTGAGGCTCGTTTGAAGCCTGGTATTGCTCAGATTGAAGCTGATTTGGATATGCGCTTAAAACAGTTGAGAGATCAGGGTAAATTAGTTGAGGCTCAAAGGTTGGAACAAAGAACTAATTATGATTTAGAGATGATTCGAGAATATGGTTATTGCAATGGAATTGAAAATTATTCTCGCTATTTTGATGGTCGGCAGCCTGGTGAAACTCCATACAGCTTGTTGGAGTATTTCCCAAAAGATTACTTAATTATTATTGATGAATCGCATATTAGTTTGCCTCAAATTCGTGGAATGTATAACGGTGACCAAGCAAGAAAAATGAATTTAGTTGATTTTGGTTTTCGATTGCCAAGTGCTTTAGATAACCGGCCTTTAAAATTTGATGAGTTTCAGCGACGGATTAATCAAGCAATTTTTGTTTCAGCTACACCAGATGAGTATGAATTGTCTTTGGCTGGTCCGAAGAATATTGCTCAGCAGTTAATTCGGCCAACTGGAATTATTGATCCTGAAATTGAAATTAGACCTTCAGAAGGGCAGATTGTTGATGTGATGAAAGAGGCTCAAATACGTGTGGCAAAAGGCCAGCGAGTTTTGATTACTACATTAACTAAACGAATGGCTGAGGACTTATCTGATTATTTAGCTGAACAAGGTTTGAAGGTAAATTATCTTCATTCAGATGTTCAAACTATGGAACGAGCGGATATTTTGCAGTCTTTGCGTTTAGGCGAATACGATGTTTTGGTAGGTATTAATCTATTGCGGGAAGGTTTAGATTTGCCAGAGGTGTCATTGGTAGTGATATTGGACGCAGATAAAGAAGGCTTCTTGAGATCCAGAACTTCATTAATCCAAACCATGGGTCGAGCGGCTAGACATATTGAGGGTAAAGTTATCATGTACGCAGATCGGATTACAAAGTCGATGCAATTAGCGATCGATGAAGTTGATCGTCGTCGAGAATATCAGCAAGAATTTAATAAAAAGAATGGTATTGTGCCTAAGCCAATTACCAAAGCTTTGAGAGAGCGGTTGATTGAAAAAATTGAAGAAGAGACTGGTCAACCGATTTTAACAGTGAATGATATTCCGACTGCAGACAGGGAAAAGATTATTCAAAATTTAGAAAATCAGATGAAAGAGGCTGCGGCTAATTTAGACTTTGAAACAGCTGCAAAAATTCGAGATCAGATTAAAGATTTGGTCGGTTAACGAAAAATCCTTTCGTACGGTAATTGTTTTATGTGTGGATCCGGCGGAAATTCAAAAGATGGTAAAACTTTTGAGCCATACTGATCAATTATTTGTTTTTTCCATAGAACTGTATCGATGATTAATTCTGGTCGTCGACTAGAAATTCCTTCATATAATGAAGCATATGTATTTGGGTCAGGGTGAAATTCTCTTTCAAAATCTCCTAGACTAAAACTGTTATAAGGTCTAGTTCTATAAGCAGATCCAACTTGGTAAAAGCCTCTCGGGTCTTTCGGATTTAAGTAATTAAAATATGCTAGTACTTCATGATTCATTGCGGCAGATTCTAAGTCGATACTTAGATCCTCAAGTTTTAGTAGTCGATCAGCAGTAATATTATCTGTTGAAAAATATATTCGATTGCGTGTTTCTATAGTGGGAAATTCATGCAAACCATTTAAATATGCATCATGAAATTGGTATATAAAAAATTCTTGTGATTGAGGCGTGCAATTTGTAGAGCGTATAGCATTGGTAACGATGTTCATATAAAATCCATATTGTATTGATTTTTCACGGCTAAAACGGCGCAAAACTAATTCAAGATCTGTCAGACGATATTTAGTAACACAATCCAAACAATCCTCACAATTCCGAGGAAAGTAAGGAATTGTTTTTTGCAATTTATTTTTAACCGGTGCTTCAATTGTCCACATAACTATCGGATTATAGCAAGGCTTATAATAAAAAATAAGAGAGAATAATATGTTTTTGGGGTTGTTAACTGGCTTGATTTTAGTTATAATTAGCCAGTTGATTTCGGGTTAGTTTCGCATAAATTTTATGACTACAGATAAAATCATCATTAAGGGGGCTCGAGAAAATAATCTTAAAAATGTTGATGTGGAGATCCCAAAGAATAAATTAGTAGTCTTTACTGGACTATCTGGATCAGGTAAATCTTCTTTGGCTTTTGATACTTTATATGCTGAAGGCCAACGACGCTATGTCGAATCATTGTCAGCTTATGCACGGCAATTTTTAGGAGTGATGGATAAGCCTGATGTTGATTCAATTGAAGGTTTGTCACCAGCGATCTCAATTGATCAGAAATCTGTATCTCATAATCCACGTTCAACTGTTGGAACTACTACTGAAATTTATGATTATTTACGATTATTGTACGCCCGGGTAGGGCATCCTCATTGTCCAGTTTGTGGTCGAGAAATCTCAAGAATGTCTGTTGAACAAATTGTAGAATCTGTTGGCCGATTGAGAAGTCCTGAATACGGTAAAAAGCCATTTAGAATTATGATTTTGGCGCCTTTAGTTAAAGATCGTAAAGGTGAATATAATTCGCTTTTTGATGATTTGAGAAAAAAGGGTTTTTCTAAAGTTCGAATTGATGGGCATGTTAGAGATTTATCTGATGATTTAGTATTAATTAAAACTAATAAACATTCGATTGATGTGATTGTTGATCGGTTAGTTTTGGAACAAAAAACAAATTTCGCGAAAACTAATGATGAAGCTAAAGATCCAATTGTGACTAGGTTAACGCAGTCTGTAGAAACTGCTTTAAAACTAGGAGAGGGATCTGTGATCGTGGGTGAGGTTAAAGATGCGAGTTTAGATTTTCCAGCTAATCCAAAAGATGTTGAAGATCATTTATTTTCTGAGAGATTTGCTTGTCCGGTGGATAATATTGCTTTATCAGAAATTGAACCAAGGTTGTTTTCATTTAATTCCCCACATGGTGCTTGTCCCGAATGTAGTGGATTAGGAACGATTTTAGAAATTGATCCAGACGCTGTTTTGAATCCGATTTTATCGATTGCAGAGGGTGGAGTTTTACCATGGCAAAAGTTATCTACTCACGAGACTTGGTTTAGCCGTTTAATTGAGGCAGTTGGAGAAGTCCATAATTTTAATTTAAGTACAAGGTTAGGTGAATTATCAGCTGATGCACGAAATATATTATTAAATGGTGGTGGTGAAGAACAATTCAAAGTTCAAGGGAAAAATCGCCAAGGTAAATGGACTCATTTTTACTCAACTTTCCAAGGATTAGTACCTTACTGAAAGGAACGATATACAGCCAGTGAATCAGATTTTGTGAAGTCGGAAATTGAAAAATATATGTTTAAAGAGGAGTGTCCAGTTTGTCATGGTAATCGATTAAAGCCAGAGGCTTTATCGGTCACTATCGATGGTTTAAACATTGCTGAGGTAACTTCAATGTCTATCGGTGAATCAGGAGACTGGGTGGCTAAATTGCCGGAGGTATTTAATAGTCGAGAACAGGTGATTGGTCAACCAATTATTAAAGAGATCGGTGCTAGATTAAAATTCTTATTTGATGTTGGCTTAGATTATTTAACTTTGGATCGGGCATCAATGACCTTAGCTGGAGGAGAATCACAACGAATTCGCTTGGCATCACAAATAGGTTCTGGATTATCTGGTGTTTTATATGTTTTGGATGAACCCTCAATCGGTTTGCATCAAAGAGATAATACGAGATTAATTGAAACTTTAAAGAGATTGCGAGATTTGGGAAATACTGTTGTGGTAAATGAACACGATGCTGAAACAATGGAAGCAGCAGATTATTTATTTGAAATTGGACCTGGTGCGGGCGAGCATGGAGGACATATTGTAGCTCACGGAACGCCAGCAGAAGTCATGGCAAATCCAGACTCCTTAACTGGAAAATATTTAAGTGGCAAGAGAAAAGTCGAAATAATTAAACAAACCTCAACAACTCCAAAACAAGAGCAAAAGTATATTGAAGTAGTTGGGGCAACTGAACATAATCTAAAAGGAATTGACGTGAAATTTCCATTGGAGAAATTGGTAGCTGTAACTGGGGTGTCTGGTTCTGGAAAATCAACTTTGGTTCACGATATTTTGTATCGAATTTTAGCTCAGTATGTTTATAAATC
>CAZZEB010000019.1:350-6575 GCA_964652495.1 uncultured Gammaproteobacteria bacterium | reverse complement strand
GACATCAAGAAGTTAGAGGTTTGGAGCATATTGATAAAGTAGTGATGGTTGATCAATCACCTATTGGTCGAACTCCTCGGTCGAATCCAGCAACTTATACCGGAGCGTTTACTCATATTCGAGAATTATTTGCTCAGTCACCTGAAGCTAAGATTAGAGGTTATGGTCCCGGACGGTTTAGTTTTAATGTTAAAGGTGGCCGTTGTGAAGTTTGTGAGGGAGAAGGACAGATCAAAATTGAAATGCAATTTTTGCCTGATGTATATGTGACATGTGAGGGTTGTAATGGTAAACGATATAACCGTGAAGCATTAGAGATTCATTTTAAAGAAAAAGATATCTCAGAAGTTTTAAACATGACTGTTGAGGAATCTTTAGATTTCTTCACAAATATTCCTTTAATTAAAAATAAATTACAGGTTTTGAATGATGTTGGTTTAGGTTACATTCGTTTGGGACAAAGTGCGACAACTTTATCAGGGGGAGAGGCGCAAAGAATCAAGTTATCCTCTGAATTATCTAAACGACCAACGGGACACACTATTTATGTTTTGGATGAACCAACAACTGGTTTGCATTTTGCAGATATTGAGAGATTATTACAGATTTTAAGAAGATTAGTGGATAATGGAAATACAGTTTTAGTAATTGAGCATAATTTAGATGTGATTAAAAATGCTGATTGGTTGATTGATCTTGGTCCAGAGGGTGGTATTGGTGGGGGTCAATTAATTGCTGAGGGTACACCAAGTGAAGTGGCTAAAAATCCTGCATCTTATACAGGTCGATATCTCTCGAAGATGATTTAAGTTATACATAGTATCCCTATCTAATTATTGTTATGATTTAGCTATGCGGAAATTGCTAAGTGCCTTTTTTGGGTTGGTGCTTACACTTATTTGTTTTATTCAACCGACTCCAGTTTTAGCTGAGGGTGAATTTACTACAAATTATGATATTACTTACGAAGTAGGTGTTGATGGAATTACTAACGTTGTAGAGAATATTACTTTAGTTAATACTACTGATAAATTTTATGCTTCCAGCTATAGTTTCTCAATAAGTTCGACAGAAATGTTCGATATTTCTGCGGTAGATCCAAATGGTCCACTGGAAACAAAGATTAGCACTGAATCAAATAGAACTGTGATTTCAGTACAGTTTAATGAACAAGTTGTTGGAAAAGACAAGCAATATAATTGGCAATTGCGTTATAAGTCCCGAGATTTCGCTCAATCACAGGGAAAAGTATGGCAAATAACCATTCCGAGAGCTCCGAAATTAAATTTGGGAGATAAATTCAATTTGAGTTTAGTTGTGCCGGTTAGTTTTGGAGATCCAACTACGATTGTCCCTGAACCATCTAAAACTAGTGAATCTAATGGACAATTGCGAATGCGATATACCAAAGATCAGGTTCAAGAAAGTGGGATTTTAGCTAACTTTGGATCAGAACAAATATTTGATTATCAATTAGTTTATAACTTGGATAATCCGAATATTTTACCTGCAATAGCCAAACTTCCTTTACCGCCGGATACGAACTATCAGTCAGTGATTATTAATCAAATCGAACCTAAACCAGATAATGTCACGGTTGATGATGATGGTAATTATTTAGCATGGTTTAAAGTACCGCGGCAATCAAAGTTGGATGTATCAATAAAAGGTTTAGCAAAATTAACGTTGAATAGTTCTAAGACTGCTGAAAAATTATCAGACGAAAAAATTAAGACATATACAAAATCAGATCAATATTGGGATACAAATAATCCGATTATGAAAACGACTTTAGATGAAATTTTAAAGGATCAATCAAGTGCTACTAATCAACAAAAAGCTCAGCTAATTAATAAATATGTTGTTAATTTGTTGAAATATAATGATGCTCGTGTAGAAAAGGAAGATTTTCAAAGATTAGGAGCATTAACAGCCCTTAATAATCCAGATCAAAGTTTATGTAATGAATATACTGATTTATTTGTGACACTAGCTCGAGCAGCTGGAATTCCAGCTAGGAGACTTGAAGGTTATGCGTATACAGCAAATACTCAAATTCGGCCGCTTTCTTTGGGGACAACATTACTGCATGCATGGCCTGAATATTATGATGATCAGCGTGGTTGGGTGATGATCGATCCTACATGGGAGAGTAGTAACGATGGGGTGAATTATTTTAACCGTTTTGATTTGAACCATTTTGTTTTATCAGTAATGGGGACTTCTTCCACTGAACCTTCAACTGGTGGACAGGTCAATGTTAGTTTCGCAGAAGGTAAATTTGAACCAACTAAACAAGTTGAAATTAGTTTAGACGCACCTGCTGAAGTTTTATCTGGGATTCCCGCTAAGGCTTATGTGGAGCTTGTAAATACTGGTTCTATAGCTCAACCAATTAATAGTTTAGGTATTAAGTCGATAGATCAAATGTTATTAAAGGAAACTAGTTTAGTTACTCCGATTATTCCACCATTTGGAAAAGTTAAATATGAATTTAATTTAAATACTCGGAATTTTTGGCAACCTTTTAATGATCAATTAGAGATTAATTTTGCTGAGAGTGTTGTTCAAAAACAATTACAGGTAAAACCTTTTTATCACTATCCTGGGTTTTTATGGGCAGCAATCGGCACAGTGACTGGAATGGTGGCTTTATATATAGTGACAATTGGGCTTCATTGGTATACTTCACGACGGGCTTTAAAGTAAAAATAAGGGTATAATAGCCCATATGATTCCTGATTATATTGATCGAAAAAAACTAGTATCTAAACCTGGTGTTTATATCTATTACGATAAAAAAGGCAAATTACTTTACGTGGGGAAAGCTGTAGATTTAAGTAAAAGAATTGCTAGTTATTTTAATGGGCATAATCAGTCAGCGAAAACGGCAATATTAGTTGAGAATATTGCCTCTGTAGAAACTATCGTAGTTGAGTCTGAATTACAGGCTCTGATTTTAGAGGCAAATTTAATTAAAAAATATTTACCACCATTTAATGTCAAATTAACTGACGATAAAGATTATTTATATATTAAAGTTACAAAAGATATTTTTCCGAAAATTGTGACAGCTAGAAAAAAAGATTTGGCTGATGCAATGGATTATTTTGGTCCCTTTCCTTCTTCGACGATTGTTAAAGTAACTTTAAAAAGATTGAGACGAATATTTCCTTGGTGTTCTAATCCACCTGATAAGCCGATTGATTTTGGTTTAGAGACTTCCGCAACAGAACAGTTAAAACACTCGGATATTTTATTAACTGAAGAAGGTCGCTACAGGCCAGCATCGCTGAAAGAGGGCGGTCGGTTATCTCCAAACAGACTTAAACCCTGTTTTTATTACCACTTAAAACTTTGTCCCGGTGCGTGTGTAGGGAAAATATCCCCATCTGATTATCAAAAGAGCATCAAGATGTTTATAAAATTTATGGATGGTAAACAAGGGGAGATGGTTTCTGATTTACAAAAGCAGATGATCGAGGCTTCAGATCAACTTCAATATGAAAAAGCTGGGCAGATAAAACGAATATTGAGCGGAATTAGTTATATTACTCAACCAACCAGTATTTCTATGTATTTGGATAATCCTAACTTTGTTGATGATCAGCGTGGACAAGCTTTATTAGATCTATCAAAATCATTAAAAATTGATTCTGATTTAGCACGAATCGAATGTTATGACATTTCTAATTTTCAGGGAATTGATTCTACTGGTTCGATGGTTGTGTTGACCAATGGAGAGATTGATAAATCACAATATCGAAGATTTAAAATTCAGATAACCGGAAAGCCAAATGATTTTGCGATGCATGCTGAGATGATGCGGCGTCGCTTAAAAAATGATTGGCCATTGCCAGATTTGTTTTTGATTGACGGTGGTAGAGGACAAGTTAGAGCAGCGGCAGCCGAATTAGAAAAAGCTGGTGTTAAAAGACCTATCTTAGGTTTAGCAAAAAGAATGGAGTGGTTATATCCAGTAGAGGGTGATGTGATTAAATTGCCAAAACGCTCGTTAGGCTTACGTTTATTACAAAAAATTAGAGATGAGTCTCATCGCTTTGCGATTACTTATCATCGAAAACTGAGATATAAATCGAGTGGTTTACCCGACGAGACGACAAAAAGTTGATATAATAACTTTAATTGAAATCCTTAATTCGAAATTACATTATTGATACATCTTCTTTGTGGGCAACTACGGTGATTTTGCCGGGGCTAGCTTATGATGGGTCTTTAAATACACTTTTAGTTGCAGGGATAGCTGTGATGTTAATTAATTTTCTGGTAGTGCCGTTGTTAAAAATAATGTTTTTGCCGCTCAACTTACTAACATTTGGGTTTTTTACCTGGATAATTAATGTTTTAGCATTGTATGTTTTAACAAAAGTAGTGCCTCAATTTATGCTTTTGCCATACAGTTATCCTGGATGGTCTGCTAATGGTTTTACTATTCCAGCAGTTAATTTGAATACTTTGCAGGTGGCAATTGTAGCGTCATTATTACTGGGAATTATTGCCAATTTTGTAAAATGGGTGATTAAATAAATCTGTTTTATGCTAGATATTTAGCTGTGAAAGGTTGTATTCTCTTGTTGAAACGATTACAATTTATCAGTTATGGCGACAGCTTTAAGTATATTTCAAATGATTGCTGGGGTTTTATTAGTTATTCTAATTCTTATTCAGTCTAAAGGCACTGGTTTAGGATCAACTTTTGGAGGTGAGATGGGTTTTTATGCTACCAAACGAGGCGCAGAGAAGATGTTATTTGTGGTAACTATTGTGTTATCGGCACTTTTTTTGCTCTCACTATTGGTTAGTGTTGTGATATAACCAAACTCATGTCATTAATTCGTTTTTGGCTGCTTTACTTTAAATCTTTTATTAAGCGTTACCGGATTCAGGTGATTTTATCAGTAGTGGTAGTGGCTTTAGGAGTGGCTTTAGCTTTCCAAACTTGGATTTCAACTAGACAACCAGTTATTTCTCAAGGCTTAGTTGGTACATATACTGAGCGTGATATTCCAAATATTGTGACATCTTTAATTTCAAAACCGTTGGTGCGAATTGATGAGTTCGGTCAGCCACAACCTGAGTTAGCAGAAAGCTGGAGTGCTGACAAAGAAGTTAAGGTTTATACTTTTAAATTGAAGCCAAATTTAACTTGGAGCGATGGAAGACCGGTAAAAGCTTCAGAGATTGCTTTTCAAGTGCCAGATGTGGAGATTGAAACACCTGATGATTCTACGATTATTTTTAAATTAGTTGATTCCTTTAGTCCTTTTCCAACCTTATTAACAAAGCCAATCATTCGAAAAGATAGTTTTGTGGGTGTTGGTCCATATATTGTTACTAAAATATATAAAGACGAGAGAAATAGAGTGTTTGTCAGTCGTTTAGATTTAATGACTAAAGATCGTTCGCTGCCTAGCGTGGTGGTTCGATTTTATAGTAGTGAGCGAGTGGCAAAACAAGCGATAAAAGCTGGTCAAGTAATGAGTTTAATTGGAGTAAATGATTTAAGCGATATGGTTAATCAAAAACCGTTTAGTACTTATTCGAAGACTAATTACAAAAGATTGGTAATGGTTTTTTATAATACAAAAGATCCGATTTTGTCTGATGAAAATTACCGGTTAGCATTAAGTTTTGCTGCCCCACAAATTGAAGGAGAGGCAGAAGCAAAATCTACATTACCAGAGGGAAATTGGGCTTTTAGTTCAAATATTAGAGATTATTTGAATAATTCACAACAGGCGACAAGCTATTTGGCTAAGGTGAAAAACGGGAAAGATCAGCCGGTCGTATTAACTGCAACTAGTCATTTAAGCGAAGTAGGAAATCGGGTAGTGGAATCTTGGAAAGCAGCGGGAATAAATGCTGTTTTGAGAGTAGAAAGTGGTATTCCTCAAAATTTTCAGGCTTTATTAATTACTCAAAATATTCCAGTTGATCCAGATCAGTACTCTTTATGGCATAGCACGCAAATGGCAACAAATATCTCTAAAATTTCTCAGCCAAGAATCGATAAAGATTTAGAAGATGGTCGAAAAGTTGTGGATATAGAACAAAGAAAAACTTTGTATGCCGATTTCCAAAAGACTCTTTTAGATAACGCACCAGCAACCCCTCTGTATTTTCCAAAAGTTAATGTGGTTTATTTAAAGAAAATTGAAGGAAGTTTAAAGAAAATTATTGATTGGCAGTTAAGTAGTTATTAAA
>CAZZEB010000019.1:0-340 GCA_964652495.1 uncultured Gammaproteobacteria bacterium | reverse complement strand
AGATGTGACTCGGGTGGGATTTGAACCCACGACCAAGAGATTAAGAGTCTCCTGCTCTACCACTGAGCTACCGAGCCGATCACAATTGATAATTATAGCAAAAATTGAAGCTAAATGCAGATTCTCCGTATTTATTAATAAAAATTACTAAAGAGAAATATTAAAAGAGTAGAGTGTGCGCCCAGAGGGAGTCGAACCCCCAACCGTCTCGTCCGAAGCGAGGTGCTCAATCCATTAAGCTATGGGCGCATTAACAAACTGGTTTATTTTAACAGATTTAGCTTGGTTTAGAAATAGTTGGAAACAGTAAATAGATATTAGAAAATAGTTAGAAAAGCCT
>CAZZEB010000018.1:4831-11462 GCA_964652495.1 uncultured Gammaproteobacteria bacterium | reverse complement strand
ATATGTTATAATATTATTATGGTAGAACAATATTCACTTTGGTGGATGCCAAACCCAGATTCTGAAGCATTTAATGCTAGTCAACAACTAATTAATGAGTTAGCTGATAAATACAATACTCCTAAATTTGATACACATATTACTTTAATTGCTGATCGCCTAGGTACAGAAGCCGAAATTATTCAAGCTACTGAACAGTTAGCTTCAAAAATAAAACCTTTTGAAGTGACATTAGGTCGTACGAGAGCCACTGATAATCTATATCAGTCACTAGTAGCAATTGCTGAAGGCGAAGAATTAGAAGATGCAGCTTATATCGCTCGGGATCAGTGGAAGGATAATAAGGCGACTGTTTATCGGCCCCATTTAAGCTTACTTTATACAGAAAATCATGATCCAGATTTTAAAAATCAATTATTGACTGAAGTAGGGGATAGATTTAAAGGTATGACTTTTCAGGCTGATCGAATTCATATATTTACTTCAGTTCCTGGAATTGAAGGTATTTCTCAATGGAAAAGAGTAGCTGAAATTCCACTCATTGGTAACGATGTCAAATAGTGATTTTTTAAGTGTCGCCAAGCAAGTTGCATTAGCCAGCGGTCAATTAATTGAAAGTCTTTTAAATAATGGAGCAGGTTTAAATGTTTCTTATAAAGAAAGTACAGCTAGTCCAGTAACTCAAGCTGATATTGATTCTGAAGATTTGATTCTAAGTACCCTCACTAAAGCCTTTCCCGAATATAATGTTTTGTCAGAAGAAGCTGATCAGATAGTTGATAAAGGCTCAGAATACACGCTTATTGTTGATCCATTAGATGGTACCAAAGCTGCCAAGCGAAAAAATCGAATCCCGACTTATTGTGTAGCTATCGGGTTGCTTCACAAAGACCAGCCTGTGGCAGGAGTAGTCTTAAGAGTCGCCACCAATGAATTATATTGGGGTGAAGTTGGTGGGGGAGCCTTCAAAAATGGTCAACCGATATCTGTTGAGCCGAATTCAGATCCAGCCCAAGCCTTAGTTGGCGCTGCATTTCATAATACCCAGGATGAACGAGATAAGAATCTCAGAGTGATGGATGCTTTTCGAAAAGTCTTTTTAGATGTTCCAAATGAAATGGGAGCGATTCATTCAATAATGCGGGTGGCTGAAGGTCAGTGGGATGGATTTGTCCATCGTTGCCGGCCTTGGGATTTTGCCGCCGCTATTCCGATTTTGACTGAAGCTGGTGGGCAAGTCTCTGATTGGCAAGGAAAACCCCTGGATTTTAAACAAGATTGGTTAGAAGGTACATTTTCTAATGGGTTAATTCACTCTCAGATTATCCAAGCGATGCCCCGATAAACTTGTTTAGCAGTGTTACAATATCCCCATGAAACTTATCGTTGGATTAGGTAATCCAGAAGCCAAATATATCGGTACTCGTCACAACTTAGGTTTCGATTTTCTTGATCATTATGTTACCGATAAATTGTCTGTATCAGAGTCCAACAAATTTTGGTCCTTTAATAAGGATTTTAAATCTTTAATTGGTGAGATTAGCTGCCAGCTGCCAGCTGCTGACGACAAGCTATTATTGATAAAACCCCAAACCTATATGAACAGTTCCGGTTTAGCAGTTGCTGCAGTTGCCAAATATTACCAAATTAATCCAGAAGATATCATTGTTTTACATGATGATTTAGATATTACTGTTGGTAAATTAAAAATTCGTCTTGGGGGAGCGGCCGCTGGTCATCACGGAGTTGAATCAATTATTGATTGTCTAAAAACAGATAAGTTTATTCGAGTCCGCTTAGGCATCGGTACTGAAAAATCATTATTAAACGAAAAAGAGGGAAATGGTTTTGTTGCCGAAAAGTTTGTTTTAAATAAATTTGACTCAGATGAGAAATCAAAAATAAAACATATCACTAAACAAATTACTGATATTTTAGATTTAATTCTAGAAAAAGGAATTGAATCAGCTCAAAATCAATTTAATTAGTAAAAAATATTGGTGATTCAATGTCGTTGTTATTTCTGGCTTTAAATTCTGCTTTCCAAATGGCTCGCCTTTTTTGTAGCGGATTTAAATATTTCGGCGATGTACTAATGGTCTCAATATCCTCACTTGCTTCGACAGCGTATTTAATTAATGATCTTTGATAAGAGAATTGTTCAAAAGTTAGAAATTGACCCATGAATTGTCGGTAGGCAATTTTCTCAAGATTTATTGATCTCTCCGCATTAAAAATCCCACCAATTATTGGAAAATCAATTTCAGCCGACTGTACTAAGTTCAAGCCGAGAGGATTAGTCCCGTCAAAAGCACTCCGAAATCCCTGACGATATGTTTGAACATAAGCGGTTCGCAGCCATCTCTTAAAGCTATCTGTAATTTGTGCTCTATTTAATAATCTACTTAATCCCTTATAGAAAATCAGTTGAGAGGAATCATCAGTCTCATCATATTTTCCAAAACCGAACTTTTTATTACCAGTTCTTTTTTGATAACTTTCAATTGGTAAATTTCCTATTAAGCCTACAAACAACCCATTTAACTCAGAGGCTTTTAGATCTTTAAAATTATTATCTACCAATTCTTTAAAATACATGGGCCGATTATAGGAGAGAAGATCGATCTAAACAATAGTAGGGGTTTATTTTTTTTAAATCTTAGTTTAGAATATCTCTTAGTTGTTAACGCAACTCAGTTGTATGAACGATTTAATAAATATAATCTTTTTAGTAACGCTCGGAAGTATCATTTCATTAATTGGTGGAATTATTTTAGTAATTAAAGAGCAGTTTGTTTTAAAGTTTACCCATTTTTTATCAGCTTATGCGGCAGGTGCTTTGTTGGGAGCAGCGTTTTTCGATCTTTTACCCGAAGCTTTTGAAGAAGCCGCTCACTCGGATTTATTTTTGTGGGTGGTGGTAGGAATTGTTAGCTTCTTTTTACTTGAAAGGTTTATTCATTGGTTTCATCATCATCACGAACATCCAGGAGATAAAAACCATTCAATTGTGGCCTTAGTTGCTATCGGTGATAGTGTTCACAACTTTATTGATGGTGTTGCTATTGCTGGAACCTATTTAGTTAATCCGGCTGTTGGTTTAGTAACCACCATAGCCGTTGCTGCTCATGAAATACCTCAAGAGATCGGTGATTTTGCGATACTTCTGAACAGAGGAGTCAAAAGAAAAAAAGTTTTATTAATTAACTTATTTTCTGCCCTGGCAGCTGTTGCAGGTGCGGTTTTTACTTTTATTTTGGGTGATATTATTGAACCGTTATTACCAGCCTTCTTAGCAGTTACAGCAGGTTTCTTTATCTATATCGCTTTGTCAGATTTAATCCCCGAAATCCATAACGAGGAAAAGCGCCAAATTGCGATGGCAGAAGCATTTATTTTAATTTTAGGTATAATAACTATCTGGGGGATGGTATCCTTATTTGAAGGTCACTAAGTTATTTCTCGCTAAAATCCCTTAAACGTCCCACTATTTTTGATTGATACTTTCTAAGTTGATCGACATTTTGAATTCCTAATAAAAACATAATATCTCCAATTTCTTTAATTAATTCAGCCAAGGCATTTTCAGTTGATTCTGTATCTACATTTCCCTTGTGTAGGGTAGGCAATCCCAAGGCACAAATATCAACGCCTAAGGTAATAGCTTTGACAACCTCTTCACCGCGACGAATTCCACCGGTAGCAATTAATGGTAAGTCAGTAACTTGACGAGTCATTCGAAGTGCTAAAGCAGTTGGGATACCCCAGTTTTGTAATGCTCCTTTTTCCACACCACGACGTATATATTCAATATCAATCCAATTTGTTCCACCAGATCCAGCAACATCGATAGCTTTGATGTCAGTTTTTGCTAACCGGGCAGCTACCTCTCCTGAAATACCCTGACCTACTTCTTTAACATAAATTGGTATTTGTTTTGAGTATTTAGTAATTAAATCTAATACTCCAGCAAATTCGGCAGCACCTTCTTTTTGGACTAATTCTTGAGCTGGATTTAAGTGTACTGCTAAGATATTTGCACCCACAGATTCCATAGCTTCTTTTAATACTGAAACTGGAAAATGTTTTAAATCATTAGCGCCAATATTACCTGCTAAAAAGATATCTGGAGCCACATCTCTGACTTGATAAGAGTAGGCGAGTGAGGGCTCAACAATCATCGCTTTCATGCTGCCTAAACCCATCCCTATTCCTAGGCTCTGGCATGCTGATGCAATATTTTTATTTATTCTCTCGGCTTCTTTAGCGCCACCGATCATGCCTGTGATCATAATCGGGGCATTGAATTTATGACCCAGAAATTCGGTCGAGGTATCAACTTGATTTCTATCTAATTCTGGAAGAGCATTATGAAAAAGAATTACATCTTCAAACATTGTTGTCTTATGATATTCCACACCCTTAGTAAGTGAGACTTCAATATGTTCGCGCTTGCGTTGTTCGATTTGTTGAGCCCGCTCGTGGTATGAACTTTTGTTTTTATTCATTTCTCCAGAATTCTAACATATAAAGTCATCTGTAACTATTGAAAAAATTTGATATTGAGTGTACAAAAAAGCGGATTATTACTCTAAAGTTTATACTATAATCGATATATGTTTCATCATGCGCATTGTTATATTGGTAGTAAAATATTCGATTTAGATTCTGAATTATTCTTAATTGGTTGCCTTCTTCCAGATATCGCTATCACTAAAATAATTGGTTGGGAGGATGGTTTACATGGATATGAGAATTCAGCAAAGTTTGATTTATTTATAAAAGACCATTTTCCAAAGCAGACTGACCTCTCAATTGGTGTCTACGCACATAATATTTTAGATTTTTTTAGTCATACTAAATATTTAATCGATACAGGTTATGCCTTTCAAAATAATCAGCAATTAACCCAGCTGGTAAAAGAAAGTTATGATATTGATAATCAATCAGCACAGGGTAAGGCACATAATTATATTGAATCGGCAGTCGATATTTATTTACTTAACAAATTCTCTGATGTAAATGAAAAAGTTAAGGCTGTGTTAAAAAATTCTAACCGACAACTAGTCGCAGATATCTTAAGTAAGTATTTTGATATCTCTAAAGATGAGTGCTTAGAAGCAGTTAATGAGTATTTCGATTTATTTAGTAGATATGATTTCTCAAAAGTTGAATCTTGGAATAATTTTTGGGAGATTTTAGAACAAAAACTATCTTTATCAAATATTGGTCGTGATGAAAGAATTTCTATATTGAACCTAGCTGTTGCGACAACTGCTGATAGTGTAAATGATTTTATTAATAACTCGATTTCTCTAGGCAAAGAAGAAAAAACCAGGACTGGATTAAATACTTGATTTTTAAGCCTACCGAGAATAAAATTGCCCAATGGTTGAGAGCAGAAAATCAAATCAAGAAGATTGGTTATTAATTCCTTTTTATACTGACCCCGAAGCTGCAAATTATTCAAAGCAAGTCGCAAAATTCGGTGATTTTATTGATAATGCTGTTACCGCTAGTGGCCTTAGATTAGCAGTTATTGATGATGGTTCCGGATTAACTAGATCTGCCTTAGGAAATATTCCCGAATTATTAGTTACTCTTAAAGAGAATCAAGGAAAGTCGTTTGCTGTTCGTAAAGGATTATCCCGTTTACTAAAAGAAGATTCATTCGCACAACATATTGTTCAATATGATGGTGATGGTGACCAATCATATATCGATATTCCAAGAGTTCTTTCTTATACTCAACAATCCACAGTAAGAAATGCAGACAGACCTGTGTTAGTGATTGGTGATAGATATTCTGAAGACTTATCAATTGAACCAAATCCGGAATCAATTGAATATAGACAATCAATTTTAACTTTCTTCGGTGCTATCGCAGGACAGCTTGGATTTTCTAATGTCAGAGATTGGGTCTCAGGAGCTAGAGGATTCAATCGTGCATACGCAAAAGGTTTAATCGAGAAAGGTAAATCTAGTCGTTATGGACTTGAATCAGAGCAATTAGTTGTTGCTAGCCTGATTGGTGGAGATGTAACAACAGCTCCATTACGAGAATCTCGTCCTAGAGATCCCCATACCCTAACTTCAAAATGGTTACAAAACTTTGATGTCTACAAGTTTCATGGTACAGAACTAAGAGAACAAGGAAAATCTCATGTAGTTGATGTTGTGGATACACTCTTAGTAAAAATGGAAAATGAAGTTAATGCTTTTGGATTAGATTTAAATCCAGTTGGAGAAGATACTACAATTTATTTTACTAGGCTAGGGGACCGATATACTGCATCAATACCTTGGGGACATCGTGCTAAAATATTTCAAAGTCAGGATAGTTTTCAATTATTAACAGCGAATCGGTACTAATCAGCGCAAATATGTCTTCAAATAATGAAATCATCCTAGTTAAACTCGGTGGAAGTATTATCACCGATAAATCTAAAGATTCTACAGTAAATACGCTTAAAATCGAACAACTGACTAAAGAATTAGCCGAAGTTGTTAAAGGGGGTAAACAAATCATTCTTGCCCACGGTGCAGGATCATTTGGTCATCCACAAGCATCCCAATATAAAACAGCTGAAGGAAATATTAATTCAGATAGTCCTATTGGTTTTTCAATTGT